>DAOTWI010000822.1:0-2874 GCA_034436075.1 Roseiflexus sp. | reverse complement strand
GCGCCGGCGCCCGCCGCCCTCAGCGAAATCGAAGTCGCCGGGCAGGGCGCGACGCCGGATGCGCTCGGAGGCGGACGGTAGCGCGTTTCTGGGGAATGGGACGCGGATGAACACGGATCGAGACGGATTCATACGGGTTCGAGAAATGCACTCTATTCCCTCAATGTGCCCCTGAGTTTTGCTCTATTCGCGGTGGCGCTGGCTGAGCCTGTCGAAGCCAGCGTCACGTGCACCGCTGTCTCCCGCAAACGCTTTGCGCCTTTGCGTCAATCGTTCCACGCTCGCAGCATGCTACGCCTCAGCGAAAAATGCCTGCAGCGCCGCATACGTCTCCTCCGGCGCTTCTTCGGGAAGATAATGCCCGCCGGGAACTGCGCGCCCGCGCACATCGACCGCGTGTTGCCGCCAGACTGCCAGCAGATCGTAGCGTCGCCCGACGAACCCCTCTGCGCCCCAGAGCACGAGTAACGGGCAGGCGACCGGCGTGTGCAGATCGGCTTCGTCGTGGCGCAGGTCGATACTCGCCGCCGCCCGATAATCTTCGCAGGTCGCGTGGATCGTCGCCGGATCGCTGAAGCAGCGCGCATATTCGGCGAACACCTCAGACTCAAAAGCGGACGGCGTTCGTCCCCAATGGGCACGTTTTTTGCGCAGGTAGTACTCCGGGTCGGCGCCGATTAGGCGCTCCGGCAGGTCGTAGGGCTGAATGAGGAAAAACCAGTGGTAGTAGGCTTCGGCGAACGCGCGGTCGGCGGTCGTGTACATGTAGAGCGTGGGAGCGATGTCGAGCACCGCAGCGCGAATGACGGCCGCGGGATGGTCGCGGCAGAGGCGATGGACGACGCGCGCGCCGCGGTCGTGACCGGCGACCATAAAGCGCGAGAAGCCGAGCGCGTCCATCACTTCGACCATATCCTGCGCCATGGCGCGTTTGCTGTACGCCGCGTGATCGGCGCCGCCAGGGGGCTTGCTGCTGTCGCCGTAACCGCGCAGATCCGCCGCGACGACGGTGAAATCGGCAGCCAGCCGCAGCGCAACCTTCCGCCACATCAGATGAGTCTGTGGGTAGCCGTGGAGCAGCAGCAGCGGCGGACCCGACCCGCCGCGCACAAGTTGGATTTCGGCGCCCTGCGTCTTAATGCGCATTGGTTGGAAGTCGTGGAACATCGAAACACCTCGTGCGCACTAATCAACGACATCACTCGCTAGCAATCGCCAGGTTCGACATCAATTTCAACGCAGTCCATTCACCTGAACAGATGAAAGCGAACAAGCTATGGCGCGTCTTATCAAGCAATCCGATGCCATCCGCCAGGATTTTTATCGCCGTATCCGGGAGAAAATGCAGCGCGACAAAGATGAGTATCTGCGGCGCATCATGAGCGCGATGCCGTTTCTCGGCAGCATGATAGGCGGCTTTGACGGTTTGATGTTTGACATCGACCAGATGCTCAATCAGGCGAAAGGGTCAGCCGGTGAATATCTCGTCTTGAGAGCGGCTGCCGGCACGCTGCCGGATAGCTGGCTGATTGCTCAGGACGCGATTTTTGAACCATAGCCCGATCTATTTACTCAGATCGATCACGTGTTTATAAGCCCCTCTGGCATCTTTCTGGTCGAAACAAAAGCATGGCACGGCGCCTACCACGTTCAAGGCGACAAATGGAAAAGAAAAGACCAGTCTGACTGGGTTCACTGTCAAAGCCCCACCATTCAGGCGAATTATCACAGGTATATGTGGCTTTTGTGGAGTCATCAATATATTTCAAAGGATCTTTTCCACACGATAGCGCCCATGTTCACCCTTTGATTGTTCTGACACACGTCACCCGGATTTAATGCAGAAAGAACCCCAGTAATGATCTTCCCTCGCGCGAATTACTTGATGAACCATCTCTTGTCACAACGGCAGGATGTGCTCCAGGAATCGGAAATCCCAACCATCACGCGCCTTATTGCGCTCCAGTCCCGATATAATCCAGACTACCAGGCTCCACTCTGCCCGAAATGCCATACACCGATGGTGTTGCGCGAGGCAAAGCAAGGACCTTTCCAGGGGCAATGGTTCTATGGATGCCAGTATTTTCCCGCGTGCCGGGAGACACTCGCCATGGAAAACAGCGTCCGATGACTGTCCGTTGCGTTCGCCATCTGTCTGGCTGTTAACGCCTGGCCCCCTCTTTCCCAGAGACATTGCGTAATACTCAATGTAAGATATACTAGTGAGCATATGGCGTGTGCAGCACCCTCTGCCGCAACCCGGACGATATGTGTCGGAAAGTCAATGCATGGCGACATCACACACCATCGTATGGACGGAATACATGCGATACAGAGCGGGACTGCGTGGTTTCGATCTTGCCAGGATTGAAGACATCGTGAGACATTCCCCAGAACGATACGTCGATACTGTCACTGGTCGTCGGGTTGCAGTTGGACGCCACGGTCACTTGCTGGTTATGGTGCCGTACGAAGCGAGCGAAAGTACGATAACGCCTGTTACCATCCACACCACTACTCGTCAGCAAATCAATTTTCGTCTCAGAACTGGGAGATTCGTGTATGAGCAATAAAAACCTTCCCCGCCTGGCGTATTTCGAGCAAGAGGATATCCTGCACCTGGCGCTTTCGGAAGAACCGGAGGCTGGCAGCGTCGAAATTAGCCCATCTATTACAGCGGAACTCAACGAACAGGGTGAATTGATCGGCATCGAAATCGTGAATGCCCGTGAGTTCCTGCGGGATGTCATTCTCGAAACAGTTCAGGCGAAACTGCTCCAACTGTCCAGAGCATCAGCGGCGTAGCCCTTACCCCGCCCACGGCGGCCGGCGGCGCGCTTTGAAGGCGGCGATCCCCACGCGCGCTTCGTCGCC
>DAOTWI010000821.1:0-3469 GCA_034436075.1 Roseiflexus sp. | reverse complement strand
GCGCCATCGCGCGTGTCGCCGCCGTCAACTCGCGGATGGGGCGGGTCAGTGTGCGCGCCAGCACCATGCCAACCACCAGCGCCACAACGGTTGCGCCAATCGCGCTCAGAACGGTCGCTGCTGCGAGCCGCTGCAACAGGGCGGCTTCGGCTGCCCAGCGCGGGTCGCTGAGAACGGGGAGGGGCGGCGGACCGACAAAGAAGAAATAGCCGATGATGTCTCCATCGGATCGCAGCGGTTCAGCGCGTGCAATCGTGTTCCGCCCCAACTTGCGACCGGGGAGGTAGGGCCGACGACCGTACACCACAACGCCGTTCGCATCCGCCAGGATCAGATTCCGGCTGTAAAAATCGAGCGGCGCCGTTCGTTCGAGCAGTTGCTCGACCCCCTGCCATCCGCCGTTCGCCTGGTGGTACGAGCGCAGCGCATTGAGCAGAATCGTTCGATCGCGGACTGAGAGGAACAGATCGACTTCGGAGCGAGTGCGGAAGCCGACGATCAGCGCAACCAGGAGCGAGCCGATCAACCCGACCAGCAGAAACGCCAGCGTCAGTTTGAGCGTCAGGGATCGCATCGTCACGCGCCTGTCTTCGCCGGGTCCGTCGCGCGCGGCTGCGCAAAACGGTACCCCATGCCATACACGGTTTCGATATAGCGCGGATTGCGCGGATCGTCTTCGATTTTAGCGCGGAGGTTGCGAATATGCACATCGATCGTACGCTCCGAGCCTTCGAAGGCATCGCCAGAGACGCGGTCGAGCAGGTCGAGCCGCGAGAAGACCTGCCCCGGCGCTGCCATGAGAGTTGCCAGAATGGCAAACTCCGATGGCGTCAGATCGATATACCGCCCGCCGACGCGCACCGTCCGCCCGGCGCGGTCGAGCACAATATCAGCCGCGCGCAGCATGTCCGGTTCGAGCGGCGCCTGCTGCGTGCGGCGCAGCACGGCGCGGATGCGGGCGATCAATTCGCGCACATTGAATGGTTTGGTGACATAATCATCGGCGCCGAGTTCCAGCCCCAGGATTTTGTCGGTATCCTCGATCTTTGCCGTCAGCACGATGACTGGCGTGCGCGACTCTTTGGCGAAGGCGCGCAGAAACTCGTACCCGCCCATTTCCGGCATCATCAGGTCGAGGATCACCAGGTCGGGCTTTTCGACGCGCGCTACGTACAGTGCGCGCCGCCCGTCGCCCGCTTCGACAACGTGAAATCCTTCCTGTTCAAGGTAAAGCCGGAGCATGTCGCGCAGCGCCGGCTCGTCGTCAACGACCAGAATCGTGCTCATGCCGGAGGTCTCGCTTCGGCGCGCGGCGGGGATCGTCGCCGCAGAAAACGGCGGGCAATCAGCGACGCTCCCACCACCAGCGCGATGATGACGCCAATGATCAGCAGATTTTTGACCACTTCAATGATACCACGCGCGTCCGGCTCACGCTCTGCGTGATGCCCGCGTGCGAAACCGTCGCGCACGAACCCGCCGCGCTCAGGGCGCTCGAAACCGCCGGGTGCAAACCGGTCGCGTCCGCTCTCTGCTTCAAAGCGCGCGCGATCTGTTTCGGGCAGCAACCGCGCCAGAACCCCCGTCTGTCGCAGCCCAATGAGTGCGCCGGCGATGACCAGCGCCGCTGCCAGGATGACGATCATGCGCCAGATCGTTTTCATTGCTGCGCCTCCTTTCTCAGAACCGGCACAGCGTTGAGGGCTGCCGCTTTTGGGGAGAACCGCGCGAGCAGACGCCGTGTTACATTGACGATCCAGCGCCAGTGCAGCGCCACGTGCACTCCGATCAGGAACACCGCCGCGTCGGATGCCAGATGGTGGAGTTGCGTCCAGAAGCGATCCTGCTCAAAACGAATGCCGATCCAGGGCAGCGCTGTTTCCGAGATCATCAATCCGGTGAAGATAATTGTCGTGAAAATGATAAAGAGCAGCGTGTTCAACGCATAGTTGAGACGCGCACTGCCGCTTGTCCGGTTGAAAAACCGCCGCGTAACACCAACGATCCACGACCAGTGAATGACCAGATGGGTCACGACGGCAGCGCCAAGAGCGATTCCCAGCCATTCGTGAATGGCGATGCCGGTCAAGCGCGGCGCTGTGGCGATGAGAAAGGCGACGAACAGTGCGCCGTCGAGCGCCAGGTTTGTCAGTGTGCGTCGTTTCGCCTCTGATGTGGGTGTGTTCATGGTTCCCTCGCTCCGATTGAGCCATCGTTTGATATGCTCACATCGTAGCGAGGTCTTCTTCAGAGATTGTTAAGAAGCGATGGGGGGATTGTTGGGATTGGTTTCCGCTCTCCGCTCGTCCGCCCACCCGCCCGGCGGCTGAAGCCGCAGGCTCCTGTTGCGAAGCCCGCCTGCGCGGGCTGGACGTGGCGATACCGGATCATTGCACCCCAAAAACTCTACACCTATGAGGACGCCGCCAGCGAACCCTGGCGGCGTCCGACAAGACCGTCACTCCGCCTCGAAGGGGATACACCAGTCTACGGCTGGCGCACTTCCGCCGTGACCGGGATCTGTCCCGCTTTCTCGAAGGTGAGCGTCAATTCCACCTTATCACCTGCATTCAGGTCGCGCGTCAAACCGATGAGCATCACGTGGAAGCCGCCCGGCTTCAGCACAACCTCGCCGTTAGCAGGAACGTCGATGCCGCCTTCAACCTGCCGCATGCGCATCATGCCGCCCTCTTCGATGACGGTGTGCAGTTCGACCGTTTTGGCGACATCGGTGCTCGCGGCGATCAGTTTGTCCGGTTCACCGCTCGTGTTGCGGATGACCATATACGCAGCACTGTTGGCGCCAACCATGTCCATACCGCCATGTCCGCCATGCCCCATGCCCTGTTCGGGCGCTTTGGTCGGCTCCATGCCGCCATACCCGCCGCCGTACCCGCTGTCGGATGCAGGCGCCATCGTGGGCTGTTCCATGCCGCCCATTGCGCCGCCTTCCATCTTCATCGCCCGCGCCCAGGGATCACTGATCTGAATTGTCGCGCCGCCGGTTGCACCGGGATTTGCCGGCGCTGCCGGCGTCGTCGGTGAGGCTGTGGTGCATGCTGCAAGCGCGAGTGCGCCCGCAAGAATGAAGAGTGATCGATAGAAGTTCACAGGATGTACTCCTTTCCTGTTGATACATGGTCATGAGATGATACGAACGTTTGCGCGCCGGGATGTCTCTGCTGAGAACCGAGAACCGGGAACCAGGGATTAGGAGTTAGGAGTTAGGGGTTAGGAGTTAGGAGTTAGGGGTTAGGAGTTAGGAGTTAGGAGTTAGGAGTTAGGAGTTAGGGGTTAGGAGTTAGGAGTTAGGGGTTGGAGAGCCTTCTAACCTCTAACCTTCAACTCCTCCCGCCTTGCAACCTTCCCACCTCTTTACCTCTTACCTCTTGCCTCTTACCTCTTACCTCTTGCCTCTTACCTCTTGCCTCTTACCTCTTGCCTCTTACCTCTTGCCTCTTACCTCTTG
>DAOTWI010000820.1:0-1609 GCA_034436075.1 Roseiflexus sp. | reverse complement strand
GGGGAGGCGGAGCCAGTGGGGTGGACGGTGGCGGGGGTGGCGCCAGCGGGGGAACAGCCGCTGGAACGCGGGTCGCTGCTGCTGGTGGCGCACCACGTCGATGCCAGTTTTGGCAATATCTCCGTGCAGCTAGTCACCGGTTCCGAGCCGGATTACGCCATCTGGCTGCCGCTTGTCACAAAACCATAGGGGAGCGGAATAATGCAATCAATCGTGTGCCCCGGTTGCGGGGCTGTGGGAATGGACATCTTCTACGAACTGGAGCGCGTGCCAGCGCATAGTGTCCTCTTGCTTCCGACGCGCGAGGAGGCGGTCAATTATCCGCGCGGTGATATTCGCCTCGGTTTTTGCCGAACCTGCGGATTTATCAGCAATACCGCCTTCGATTCGTCGCTTCACGAGTACTCTGATCGCTACGAAGAGACGCAGGGGTATTCGCCGACTTTCAATGCCTTCGCCAGGCGATTAGCGGAACGCCTGATTGAGCGGTATGACCTGCACGGCAAAGATATTCTCGAAATCGGGTGCGGCAAGGGTGAGTTTATCACATTACTCTGCGATATAGGCGAGAATCGCGGGATTGGCATCGATCCGGCATATGTCGCCGGACGCAGCCTTGCGCGTCCCAGTGAGCGTGTGACCTTCATTACCGATTTTTATTCAGAGCAATATGCTCATCTCCCCGCAGATTTCGTGGTCTGTAAAATGACCCTGGAACATATTCACGATACGGCGGCGTTTGTCGGCATGGTGCGGCGTGCGCTCGACGGGCGTCCAGATACCACGGTATTCTTTCAAATCCCCGATACAACCCGCGTTCTGGAAGAGATCGGGTTCTGGGATATCTACTATGAGCATTGTTCCTATTTCACGCCTGGTTCACTGGCGCGCCTTTTCCGACGCTGTGGGTTTGATGTCATCGATCTGTGGCGCGACTATGGCGACCAGTATCTGATGATCGAAGCGCAGCCCGGCAGCGGCAGAGATCGTGCATTTCCAGAACTTGAAAACGATCTGGAGCGCACCGCCGCCGATGTCGAAACATTTCACCGCGAGGCGCCGCAGGTGTTGCGGCGCTGGCGGGAGTACCTGGCGCAGCAGGACGCGGCTGGTCGCAGGGTGGTGCTGTGGGGATCAGGCTCGAAGGGGGTGGCGTTCCTCACAACTCTGGGCATCGAGCGTGAGATTACGTATACCGTTGATATTAACCCCAACAAGCACGGCATGTTCATGGCGGGAACCGGCCAACAGATCGTCGGTCCGGCGTTTCTCCGCGATTATCAGCCGGATGTGGTCATTGTTATGAACCCGATCTACCGTGATGAGATTCAGCGCGATCTGACGGCGCTTGGCGTGACGGCAGACGTGTTGACGGTGGAGATGTTCGGTCGCACGGCGCCCGCGCTTGCGCAACAACCCTGATCTGCAGCGAATCGCTCGTAGCGGCAGCGGCGTCGATGTGGTAGTCGTTCAATCCTGGTGATGAGGTATGCGCTTCGCAGTCATCATTCTGCTCACCCTGGCAATGGCGGCGCTCGGCAGCGCGTTCGCCGCCGATCCGACGCCGCTCCCGGCGGCGCTGACCATTGCCAATGTCCAGGTGACGCCC
>DAOTWI010000819.1:0-2322 GCA_034436075.1 Roseiflexus sp. | reverse complement strand
GCCCGCCCTACCACCCTCGCCCGAAACGGAAGGTATCGTGATCCTGCGCGACGATACATTCACCCAGGGGTGGGCATCGGAGCGCCGCACGACATGGAGCGTCGGACCGCGTGATGGACGGTATCGCATCACCGCCGAAGCGCAGGTGGGCGTGATCTGGAGTTATCGCAGCGTCTCGAACAGCGATGTGCGCGTGCATATCGATGTCGAGGTGGTCGAAGGCGAAGGAGGGGTGATCCTGCGGTTTCGTGACGAACAGAATTACCTGATCTTCACAGTGGCGCCGCAAACCGGGAACTTCCTCCTCGAACAGGTGCGCAATGGAACGCCCACACCAATCGCCAGCGGGACGCGCGATGATCTCCGCTTCGCCGATGGGCGGTTCCGTCTCGATACCCGTCTCCGCGGCAGTCAGGTCAGCGTGAGCGTTAACGAACGAGTCATTGTCGAGACGGATGTGCCCTCTCTTCCGGCTGCATCGCGCTTCGGGCTGGCAGTCGTTGCGCGAGACGCGCGCAGCGAAGCGTGGTTCGATAATCTGGAAATACGAGCATTACCCTGATGGTACGCCAGCATTCTCATCAGAACCGTCTAGCCAGGCGTTCGCTTTCCCTGATCGGGCGTTGGTCGCTCGTCCTGTTCATTGCTGCAGTGATTGCCAGCAGTTGCGCTTCAACGAATGACCCGCAACCTGGCGCCCTGCCGCCAGTCACGGCTGAGGGTGAACGCCTGCGCGTCGGAGGACGCGACTTCGAGGTGCGCGGCGTCAACTACATTCGCCCGACCGGCGATGATGAGCGCCAGTGCTGGACGCTCCAGTTCGGCGCCGATGTGAACTGCCCCTGGCGCATGGCGGTCATCGAAGCCGACTTCGACGCTATGCGCGCGCGCGGCGTCAATACGGTGCGCATCTTCCTCAACTACTATGTCTTCGGCGGGCAGCGCGAAGCCGACGCTTCCTACCAGAAAAGCGACGCTCTGCGGCATCTGGAGGAGTTTATTGCAGCGGCAAATCAGCGCGGTCTCTATGTGCTGCCGGTGCTGCTCGTCGAGTATCCGCAGGATCAGTTTGGACCGGAGTACTACGAACGCGCGCTCGACTGGCACGTGCGACCGCTGGTGCGCCATTTCGCCGGCAGACCTGGCATCCTGGCGTGGGATCTGTTCAATGAACCGGATATTGGCAGCCCGGTCGATGTGCGCTGCTGGGACTGGGACAACGGCGATTTTCCGCTCTGCTTCCCGCTCGCTGAGGAGCGCCAGCGGTTTGTGCGCGCCGTCCACGACGAGGTGAAGCGCCTCGATCCCGAACGCCTCACAACGGTAGGCATGGCGTTTGCGAAGAGTTACTTCGAGCCAGCCGAGGCGGCGATCCGCATGGCGGACGTGGTCGATTTCTACACCTTCCACTACTACGACAACGAACCGTATGACAGCGGACGCTATCAGCAGCACTGGTACTACGGCGAAGGCTTTCCCGCCGACCTGCGGCGCGCGATCGACGAACTCCACGCGCTTGGTCTGCGCAAGCCGGTGGTGGTGACCGAACTCGGATTTCCGACCGGTCCCGATGCCACCCGCACCCTCGATGATTTGCGCCGCGACCAGCGGATCGCGCTGCAAACCATCCGCAACGCACGCGGCGCGGGGGTGGTGCTCTGGTCGTTCCAGTCGTCGCCGGAAGAGTTGCTCGGCGACCTGTTTGCGCGTTGAACGTTGAAGGGGCGACGGTGGAAGGTGCAGGTGTGGCACGTTGCGCATTGCAAATGGCAGGGCGAAGGTGGAAGGTGATCGTTGCACGTTGAATGTTTCACGTTGAACGTGGGAGGGTGAAACGAGGCGAGAGGCAAGAGAGTTTCAGGTGGGAAGGTTGAAGGTTGAAGGTGTCTCGCGTTGAACGTTCCACGTTGCACGTTGAATGTGGGAGGATGGAAGGTGAGAAGGTAAAAGGTGGAAAGCGAGTCCCCACTCCCTGCTCCCCACTCCCTACTCCCTGACCTGTTCCTGGTTCTCAGTTCTCGGTTCTTGGTTCTCGGTTCTTGGTTCTCGGTTCTTGGTTCTCGGTTCTTGGTTCTGGGTTCTCAGTTCTCAGTTCTCTCATGTCCACATCCTGCATCATCATTGCTGGCGGCGCAAGCCAGCGTATGGGGAGCGACAAACGCCGTCTGCGGCTGTGGGGCGAGTGCGGTCCGACGCTGCTGGAACACATGGTTGCGCACGCTGCCCGCGTGAGCGACGATGTGATCGTCGCTCTGAACGACCCGGAAGCATGGAGCGGGTTGCCTGCGCGTCTGGTGTGTGATGCGGTGGAACAGGGCGGAC
>DAOTWI010000818.1:0-7159 GCA_034436075.1 Roseiflexus sp. | reverse complement strand
GAGCCCTCTCTATCTGCCATATGCGATTGGCGCCGCCGATGTCGCCTTTGTCAATCCGAAGTTCGGCGTCCAGGAGACCCGGCGGGTGGCGTATCTCGCGCCGATCAGCGACGGACCGGTCGGCGTCGAGTGGAGCGAAGGGCAGGAACTGCGCCTGGCTATCGATCAGTTGCAGCGATCAGGGGTGGCGGGCGCGACGTATGGCGCGCTGCCAGAGGCGGCGCGGCGCCCGAAGAGTTATAACGAATGGGCAAAGACGTTTGTTCGCTGGTTGCGCACGAGCCAGGAACTGCGCCTCTTCCAGTATCCGGCGTTCAAAGAAGTGTCGCGTCCTGGCGAGAGTGAGCGCGACTTCCGCATCCGGTTGCAACAACGTGCACGCGAGCAGCGGGATGAGCAGGTCGAGGCGTTGCGCCGCAAGTACGCCACGCGCACGGCGACGCTGCGCGACCGTCTGGCGCGCGCGCAGGCGTCGCTGGCACGTGAGAAAGCGCAGCAGCAACAACAGCAGTTGAGCACTGCCGCATCGGTTGGCTCGACGTTGCTGGGCGCGTTCATGGGGCGCCGCGTGCGTGGCGGGTCGATCGGGGCGAACGTTGGGCGGATGCAGCGCGAGGCTGCCGATGTGCAGCGCACCGAAGCCGATGTGGCGTCGGTTGAGAAGCAACTGGCGGCGATCGAGGCAGAGTTGCAGAGCGAAATCACGCGGATCGACACAGGATTCGACGCGCTGACGGCGCCGCTGGAGAGCATCGCCATCACGCCGCGCCAGAGTGATGTAGCGCTCCGTTTCGTCGGATTGGCATGGGCGCCATACGCGCGTGATGCACAGGGGAACCTTGTGCCGGCGTGGTGACGGCATTCGCTACCGGTAGGCGGCTTCCAGGCGGGGCATAATCGCATCCCAATCGTACCCTGCGCACGCCAGTTCCCGTGCCGCAGCGCCGAGTGCGCGTCCGGTCGCCGGGTCGTCCAGCAAGCGCAGGATGGACCCGGCGAACTGCTGCGGCGCGTCTCCCAGCAGACAGTGCACGCCATTGCGCAGCCCGGTGATGCCCTCGACACCGAGCGACGTGCTGACGACCGGCGCTTCCAGGGCGAACGCCTCGAGCACCTTCAGGCGGATGCCGCCGCCAATGCGCATCGGGACAACATAGACCGCCGCGCCCGCCAGATAGGGGCGCACATCCGCCACCTCGCCGGTGAGCGTGAGGCGTCCCTGTTCGGCGAGACGACGCACAAGCGGGGCTGGACGTTTCCCAACCGCCAGCATGCGCACATCGGGACGGCGGATGTGGACCTGCGGCAAAACGACATCGACAAACCAGACGAGCGCATCGACATTGGGGCGAAAATCGAGCGTTCCGCTGAACACGAGCGTGGGAACGGCGAAGGGCAGCGGCGCGAGATGCTCGCGATCGAGCGCAGCGCGGCTGAAGAAGGTCGTATCTACGCCATTCGGCACGATAGCGAAGCGTGTTCCTCCAAGCCGCGCCAGCGCTCTGCGATCTTCCTCGGACACGACGATCGTCATGTCGCATTTCTGCATCACATCGCGTTCGTAGCGCGCCAGTTTCACCCACTGAATCAGGGAATAGAGGCCGCCGGCGCCGCGCCGCACAGGATTGGAGAGTGCGAGCGCGGCGCGCAGATCGGTGAGCGCCGCGCGTTTTTGCAACACATATTCGGCATTGAACTGATCAAGGACCAGCCAGGGACGATCGGGGTGCGTCTTCCCGCCAGCGGGTGTGAGGCTCAGCAGATACGGCGCCATCTCGATGCTCTCCGACTGCACGGCATCGAACGATTCAGAAGCAACCAGATCGTGCAGCGCAGCGCGGAAGGCAGGCGACACATTCCGCAGCGCCATATCGGGGAGCGGCGAGGCGAAGGTCGTCCACGCGCGGCGCAGCGCGGAACGCGGTGCAGGCCCGCGTACTGTAACGACCCGGCACAGGTCGCGGAGCGGCGCCAGCGCCTGTTCAGCAGCAGCATCGGGCGCGAAGGTGAGACACGTGAGGGTATGACGCTGCGCCAGACCACGAATGATCTGGTAGATGCGCATCGTCCCGCCGCCGCGCGGCGGATAGGGCGGATAGGGCGTGAGCAGCAGAATCTTCATGCCACGCGTCAGATCGCGCCATTGAGCCAGGGCGCAACGAGCGTCCAGAGGCGCGGCAGGAAGACAATCAACCCGACGGCGACGGCGCCAATGGCGGTGAGCAGCACCGTTCCGGCAGCCACATCCTTGGCGATTTTGGCGAGCGGATGGAACCCAGGGGTCACCAGATCGACCACTGCTTCGACCGCCGTATTGATCCCTTCTGCCGCGAGCACGAGCGTGATAGTCAACGCCAGCGCCAGCCACTCGACGCGATCAATGTTGAAGAGAAAGCCCAGTGCGATAGCAGCGCCGCCGGCCGCCACGTGGATTTGCGCATTCCCCTGCGTGCGCAACAGGTGACCGATTCCCGCAAATGCAAAGGGGAACGAACGCAACCGTTGCTGAACCCAGCGAACCGACCGGCGGCGCGGCGCCGACATGGTGCGCCGGTGCGGCGTGCTGGTCGTGCGATGGCCAGTCACGACCGGGTGATCTGTTGTTGGAGATTGATGATTGGTTGCCATGATCATCCCTCACGGCTCAAACCAAGCGCACCCAGGATCACTTCCTCGCGTGCGCGCATTTCGGCTTCGTCAACTGGACCACGCTCGTGGTCGTAGCCTAACACGTGCAGAACGCCATGGACAACAAGAAACGCAAGTTCGCGCTCGCGCGAATGACCGTACTCCGCCGCCTGCGCCACCACCCGATCCCAGGAAACGGCAATATCCCCCAGGTAGCGCGGCGCATCAGGAGGACGCACAAAGGCGCTCTCGTCATCCTCCTCCGCAAACGAAAGGACATCGGTTGGCGCATCGACGCCGCGATAGGTCTGATTCAGGCGGTGCAGTTCCGCATCATCGGCGATCAGAATGCTGATCTCCACCGGACCGGCGATCTGTTCGGCGCGCAGCGTCTGCTCAACGGCGCGTTCGACGATTGCCGCATCGACTTCATCGGCGTACTGCGGCACGACCTGAACATCGACCAGGATTTCAGCATCATCCATAAGAAAGAGAACACCTGTCAACGCAATCAGGTTACGGGTTTCCCGGGCGTATAATCAACACGCGGATGGTAAATGCCCTGCAAGGTTGTGATGAATGCCTGACGGATGCGCGCCAGGTCGCGCAGCGTCAGCGGGCACTCATCGAGTTGCCCGCTGCGCACCCGTTCATCAATAATTGCCGTCACCAACTCTTCGAGCGTCTGCCCATTATCGCGCATTCGCGCATCGCCATTATTCGTCTCGCGGCTGGAAATCACGCTGCCCGCCTGGAACTTCGAGCGCACCGTGGCCTCAACGGCATCGGCGAGCATCATGATACCCTGCTCGCGGGTGCGCGGTCGCGGTCCAGGGTAGCGATAATCCTCCATGTTAACCGCATCATGCTGCTGGAGGGCGCGCTGGTAGAAATATTTGATCACGCTGGTGCCATGGTGGGTGGTAATGAAATCGACAATTTGCGATGGCAGACCGGCGGCAATCGCCATTTTCCGCCCCTCGCGCACATGGTCGGCAATGATCTGGGCGCTGGTCAGCGGGTCGAGATCATCGTGGACATTTTCGCGGTCGCTCTGGTTATCGGTGAAAAAGAACGGGCGAATCGTCTTACCGATATCGTGATAGTACGACGCGACACGCAGCAGGAGGGCATCGGCGCCGATCGCTTCGGCTGCGCTCTCCGCCAGATTGCCGACCGCGACGCTATGGTAGTAGGTGCCGGGCGCTTCCCGGATCAGGCGACGCAGCAGCGGCTGCGCCGGATGCGCCAGTTCCATCAACCGCAGGGGGGTGACAATACCCGCCAGTTGACCAGCCAGGTTGTACAGACCGAGCGCCAGAATGGCTGAGAGGGCGCCGTTGACGCCGCTCACCGCCAGGATCGTCAACGTCTGATCGAACGTCGGGATGGCGCCATTGAGCAGATGCAGGGCGAACTGCACAGCAACCATCGCCAGAAACACCGCCACGCCGCCGATGAAGAACAGCAACGAGCGTTCGCCGCGCCCAATGAGAAATGCTCCAGCGATCCCTCCCAGGAAGAGCGTGATCGCCGTCGCCAGTTGATTGTCGCTTAAGCTGGCGATGACGGCGCTCAGCACTCCTATGCTCATCAGCGACAGACCGATATTGAAGAGCGCCGCCAGCAACATGGCGATCAACGCAAGCGGAAATGCCTGAGTCCACTGAACGCCGAACGGCACGACCAGCCGCGCCGCAACGACCGCCAGCGCCATGAATCCAAAGATGAGCAAGAGCGGGCGCGCCTCCTTCAGCGTCTCACGTTGAGCGACTGCCACATACATGCCAAACGTGCTTGCAAACAACAACGCCAGCAGCGCCTTACCCCCCAGCGCCGTCCAATTCGTTTTTGTGCGCAGCGCTCCCAGCGCTTCGAGTTTTTCCAGAACATCAGGGGTGACCACATCTCCCTGCCGCACGATGCTTTCGCCCTGGAGGATTCGCACCGTCACCGGTTGCACGGCATTGCGGACTTCCTGTTTGCGGCGTTGCGTAGCCGCCTCATCGATAAACTGGTTTGTTTTCAGAAACGAACCGCTGAAGAGCGCGATCAATTCCGCCTGTTCCGGCGTGTTCGCCTGAAGGGACGCCCAGTAGGGCAGCGAGAACGAGCGTAGTTCAGCGATCTTTTGATCATTGAGCATATACCGGTTTTCACTCAGCGCGCGATCATACAGTTCCAGCGACAGGTTGCTGATGAGCGTCCATGACTCATCCGTCTGGCGGGCAATCGCGCCTGCCAGTTCGGGGGTAATCACCAGCGTGCTGTTCGGCAGGCTCGTCAGGCGTTCGCGCTCCTGCGCTTTGGTCAGTGTTGGATCATCACGGATCTGCGTGATCGTCTGGAGCAGGTTCCTGAGTTCGGCACGCTGCTGAATGGGGATGCTCATATCGCGCGAGTAGACCACCGTATCGGCGGCGCTCTCGGCACGGGCGCGCTCCTGTTCGGTGCGCCACTCACTCACATACGTAATTGTCCGGTCCGCCTGAATATCACGCGGACTCGGTCGCCCAGGTTGCAGATCGGGAGCGATAGCGGGCTGCCATGCCAGCGCCAGCCAGATAACCAGTGCAAGCCCCAGACTGAGCCCAGCCATCAGGCGTCGCCAGGCGCGTTCCGGCGAATGCTGCGGTGATTCATCCGTCTGAGGCTGACCTGGACGGGATGATCGATGAAACCAGTGTGCAATCTTCATAGCGAGGCTGCGCCTTCGCATAGCGGCGCCCGGTCACTGCGCCTGGCTCAGAAGATCGCGCGCCACCTGATTGATCAGGCGCCCGTCGGCGCGCCCTTTGAGCCGTTGCATCAACACCGGCATCACCCTGCCCATATCGGCGGAACCGGCAGCGCCGATCTCGTCGATAATCGCTTTGACCAGAGGACGCAGTTCTTCCGCTGAGAGTTGCTGGGGCAGGTACGCCTGCAGAATCGCCGCTTCCGCTTCTTCTTTCTCGGCGAGGTCGGTGCGCCCGCCCTTGCGGTACAGTTCGGCGGCTTCGCGTCTGCGTTTGACCTCTTTGGTGATAATCTCCTGCTCCGCCGCATCGGTCAGGGCGGTATCCCGATCAATCGTCGCAAGCGCGGCTGTGTCCGCCGACTCGCCGCCAGCCGCATCGAACGCGGCTTTCACCTGCGCCATCTGCGCTTTCTTCAAGGCGTCGATCGCCATGCGGATCGTATCCACGCGCAGCCGATCGCCGCTTTTCAGCGCCGTCTTCAGATCGTTCTGCAATCGTTCGAGCAATGCCATACCTGTGTCTCCCGCCTGTGAGCGCGTTTCGCCCTACAACACGACGTGGCGCGGATGAACGCGCAACTTTTCCGCCGCCACAATCGCCTGGATCTGAGCAACAGCGTCGTCCAGTCGATCTGCGCGGTTCAGCACAATATAATCGAACGCATCGAGCGCTTCCATCTCTTGCTGCGCCACACTCAGGCGCCGGTCGATCTCTGCGCGGCTCTCGGTGCGGCGTTGCTCGAGACGTATGCGCAGTTCGTCCATACTCCCTGGCGTCACGAAAATGAGCACCGCATCGGGCGCCAGCCGGCGAACCGTTGCAGCGCCCTGCACATCGATCCGCAGCACAACATCGCGCCCCGATGCCAGCGCATCACGCACCTCGGACGCCGGAATGCCTTTGTAATGACCGTAGACCCGCGCCCATTCGATCAACTCACCCTGACTGATCATCTCCCGAAAACGCTCCGTCGTCACAAAGTGATAATCGTGCCCATCGCGTTCACCTGCGCGCATCGGGCGGTCGGTTGCAGTGACGACGAAATGGAACGGCACCTTCAGTTCACGCATTCGGTTCAGAATCGAGTCCTTTCCGACGCCTGACGGACCGGAAATGACGATCAACAGCGGGTATGCTGGCAAACCGTCGAGTAATGGATTGCGATCAGCGACGGGCATACGCCTCCTGGCACTGCTGCATGCTATAATTCGGGATGCAATGTATTTCGATGCGCTGACTCTTGCCGCCGTTGTTGATGAACTGCGCACCGCCATTGTGGGGGGGCGCGTCCAGCGCGTCTTCCTGCCCGGCGCGTTGAGCATTGCGCTCGAAATCTATGCCGGTCGTCGCCACTATCTGCTCCTCTCAGCCCATCCGCAGTTTGCGCGCGTCCAGTTGAGTCCGGTGCGCCTCTCGCGCGGCACCGATGCGACGCCGCCACTGCTGCTGCTGTTGCGAAAATATGTATATCGCGGACGAATCACCGCCGTCGAGCAACCCGATCTGGAGCGCGTGCTGGTACTAAGTATAGCCAAACGTCCCCTCCCGCGCAACTCCGAACATGAGGCGGACCTCGACGATGAGGCTGCGCCGCCGGACGATGCCGAGCCAGACGAGGAGACGCTGCGTTGCGAGGTGATCGTTGAAATTATGGAGCAGCGCAGCAATATCGTGCTGGTTGGCGACGACAATATCATTCTGGCGGCGGCGCGGCACGTGACGCCGCGCATGAGCCGCCGCCCGGTGCTGCCGCGCTAACCATACGAACTGCCGCCAGTTCAAGCCAAACG
>DAOTWI010000817.1:0-4822 GCA_034436075.1 Roseiflexus sp. | reverse complement strand
GGGCGCGGCAAGGCGGGCGGCGTCAAACTCGCCGACACCCCGGATCAGGCGGAGCAGGTCGCCGGGCAGATTCTGGGGATGAACATCAAGGGATTGACGGTCGAAAAGGTGCTGGTTGCCGAAGCCATCACCTACGAGCGCGAAATCTATCTGGGCGCGATTATGGACCGCGCCTCGCGGCGGATCGTCATGATGGCATCGGCGGAAGGCGGCGTCGAAATCGAGGAAGTCGCCAAAACCAATCCGCAGGCGATCGTCAAAGTGGCGGCGCATCCGATGCTTGGGCTGCTCGAGTTTCAGGCGCGCGATCTTGCATACGGCATCGGGTTGACCGACACAAAACAGGCGCGCCAGTTTGCGCAGATTGCCACGGCGCTCTACCGCGCCTACATGGATGTCGATGCGTCGCTGGCAGAGATCAACCCGCTCGTGGTGCGCGCCGACGGGTCATTGCAGGCGCTCGACTCGAAGATCGTGCTGGACGACAGCGGCCTCTTCCGCCACCCCGACCTCGAAGCGATGCGCGACGCATCGGACGAACCGGAAGCCGAGCAGCGCGCCCGCGAGGCTGGCATTACCTACATCAAACTCGACGGCGACATCGGCTGCATGGTCAACGGCGCCGGTCTGGCAATGGCGACGATGGACGTTGTCAAACTGTACGGCGGCGAGCCAGCAAACTTCCTCGACATTGGCGGCGGCGCCGGCAAAGAGAAGGTCAAGACCGCACTCCAGATCATCCTCTCCGATCCGAACGTGAAAGCGGTCATGTTCAACATCTTCGGCGGCATCACCCGCGTCGATGAAGTCGCAAAGGGCATCGTCGCCGCGCTGTCGGAGGTCCAGACCGACGTGCCGATGATTGCGCGCCTGGTTGGCACGAACGAAGAGGAAGGACGGCGCATCCTGGCGGAGTCGGCGTTGATCCCGGCGGCGACGCTGGCGGAAGCGGCGGAGAAAGCCGTTCACGCCGCGCGCTCGCGGTGACGGTACAGATGCCGTCGGAGCGACGTTGCGTGCAACGTCGCTCCGACGGCGTTCAGCAGTCATGCCCCCAACGTCCGCCGCGCATCCATCTGTGGCAGACGCCAGATGCCCGTCGCCAGACGCGCCATTCGACGCTGACGCTCTGCCAGGCGTTCGACAGTCCACTCTTCGTTCTGTTCAGTGATTTCACGAGTGATCTGAAACTGACTTTGAGCATACACCGATCGCTTCTCGCTGAACGGTTTGTTTCCAACAGCGCGGTTAAGCGTCGCTTCCAGAAGGGTCAGATTACCAAGACGATAAACCCATTCGTCGATCTGTTCATCATCGATGTGTTCCCACCCATCCGTCGGATTTTCCGGCAGAACATGTTCGAGCGAGTAAGCGGAATTATCGGTATCATAATGGGTATGAGATATCTGTTTCTCAATCATAAACAGAATATAGCGTGCAACCTGTCGGTTACGTGATGAGGTGGTACGTAATACTTTTATGGAAAATGCGTTACGAAACGTATCATCATCAACATAGACTGGCGCGAGAGAGCGTATGACATCGGATGCCAGTGTAAATTCACCGCTGGTTATGCGCCGTGCGACATCGTTATACACCCGCTCCTGTTCGTGTGTTAGCATATTGCTGATGACATTGTAACGAAATGAAACAATACTGACTGCTCGCAGAATGCTGGTAAATCCCTCTTCATCAAATGATCGGTAAGCCGCCAGAAGCAAGGACCAGGGTTGACGAACGCTGAACATCCGCAACTCGCGCACATACTCGCGTTGTGGTTCGGTCCATAGTCGATCCTCTGGATTCGCCAGGGCAGCATAAACCGGAACATCTTCTTCCATACGCCGTAACAACTCAAAAACTTGCCCTTTATTCGGCGTCGCAGCGCGAATGACTTTGAAAAGCTCGGATTCACGCACGAGCTTTTCAAAGCTGTTCCAGTGCGCACGTAAAAAAGCAGGGAAACTTTCGCTGCCCAGTTGATCAATCATCCGATTCCAGCGCCGTTCCAGAGCTTCTATCTCGGTCTCGTGAGAGCCGTCGCGATAGACGACGGAGAAGAGATAGTTTTTCAACAGATCGGTTGGCGAAAGACGAACACCACGTGCATTGAGTGTTTCAAACACCTTGAAGGCGTTGAGCTCATCATTAACTGTAATAACAGTAAAGAACAATTTGTCTGCCGTATCACTGAGAAACTTTGCCAGAACAGCACCGTCTTTGCGTACAGCATATTCTTCGGAAATCCTCTTGTAAAACCACTCAAACCCTTTCCGTAGTAAATGCTCTGATAATCTCAGACCACGCTGTGGCAGTGATTGGAGTGGAACCAGGCGATCACGATAGAATGCATCGTTATTACGATTGAGGGTTAGTTTAGTCTGCGGCACAAGCGTCACTGGATCCAGATAGCCGATAAAACTATTTCTCAACTGCTCCGCACGGCGACGATTGTCTTCTGGCTGAATGTTGCGCTGCGCCAGATCGCCCAGCGCCTTTAGCACGGCCAGCGCCAGCAGGCTCAACGTTGTCAGACGCTGTTGCCCATCGATAATATCGAACCGTTTCTGATCCTGCGTTTGGAGGACAAGATACCCCATGTAATGCGCCGGTTCAGCGCCGATCAGGGTGTTCTGAATATCCTGCCACAAATCTTCCCACTCATCCTGTGTCCAGCTATAGTCGCGTTGAAAGAGCGGTACGTGATATGTCAGACCATTGCCCAATAATTGGCGCAGGGTCATATTTGTCGTGTTGAAGTTGATGACCGACATCGCCCATTCCTTCCCCTTCAACGGGAGGGTCTATCAGGACTCACCGCCGCAACGTCAGGCGCAGCAACTGCGCCAGATGCCACGGCGACGGCGTCTGTTCCAACCGGGTGATGGCTTTGCACACCTCAATGTTGTGTTGCGGATCGACGGAGAGGAACATGCGGGGAATGCGGAATGAACCGCGCAGGATTGATTTTTGCGGACGGGGAAGCATCAGCGGGTTGGAGACCTTGCCGCCGGACCAGCCGTCGCTCTCGGCAACGGTGAACGCGCCCCACGGCAGCACGCCCGTCAGCACCGCCTGCTGCGCCACCGCATTGATCGCAACTGTGCCATACTGGAGATCGTTTAATGCCCGCTCGAATGCCGCGCGCACCCGACGGTCGCGCAGGGTGCGCGGGTGGATGAGGATCGTCGCCGCCAGCGTGCCCCGCACGCGCTGATTGAGGAACTCGACCGCTGCATCAATGAACGCTGCGGCGTCCTTTGCATCAAGCGCCAGTTCGCCGACCGCCGGGCAGAACATGGTGCGCACGAAGCAGTCCGCCTCAAGCGCCGATGGCGTCAGGTCGGGGATGACTGTCCAGGGCAGATGTTCCATATCCGCCTGCCCGATACGATGTGCGCGCGCGTGAGCGTTCAGCAGCGCATCGAGTTGGCGGCGCGCCTCTGGAAACGGCGCCTGCCGGGTCGGGACGCGCGCCAGCACCTGCTCGAACGACGCCAGGAACGAATCGCGCTGGCGCCAGCCCCGGTGCTGCACGATCAGGCGTGGAGCAGCAGAAACGTATGCTGCATTGCACACAAATGCGCGCACCAATAGAATGGCGTGGTGGTGCAGATCGTCGTCGCTCCAGGGTCCCGGAACAACCACCACGGGCGTAACGTTGCCCACCTCGCCGCTGAATGGCTTCGTCAGTATTGGTTCGTTGCGCGTCCGGCGCTCCGCGCCTTCCTGTCCCTCGCCGAAGACCAGCGCATCAAATGCGGCGTCGGCGCCGCTGAAATGGACGGTATCGATCAGCGGATGGGCGCAGAGATACGCATCGAGGTCGCGGTCGCCATAGATCAACCGGACGACGCCATATTCAAGGAGCGCGCGGAAGGTTTCTTCGAAGAGCGATGTGAGCGACGCCTGTGTCGAGTGCAGTTTCAGCGCAACAACTTCATTGGCGACGAACAGTTTGTGCAGAATGTCGGTGACCGGCAGAAAACTCGATGTGCTCGCATTCAGCACCAGCGCAACGCGCCCGTGTTCGGCAGGCGCTCGATAGACGCTCGCCTGCTGCTGCAGCGTCTCGTCGGCGGTCAACCCTGGTTCGATCCAAACTTCGCCGGTCATCCGGGGGAGAATCGCTGCGTCGTAGCGGTTGATTGGCAACACCGGCGCAACCACCTGCCCATTGGGGCGGGCGGTCAACTCGCCGGGCAACTGAGGTCGTCCGTGATCACGAACATCAATCAGCGCCTGGTGCAGCAAGCGCAGCGCACGGGTGAGAATTGTGAACCAGGTGCGCTCCTCGCCTTCGCCATACCCGCCGGGCGCCAGTCCTTTGGACTCCAGGCTCGTGGTGATCCAGCGCTCTTCAGCATCCGCGAGAGCGCGGCGCAACGTGCTGAGGAGGGTGATCCGTTCGCCGAGGCTGACCTGCGCCCATGAGTCTTTGCGCGCCTGCAAATCAGCCAGCGCCCGATCAACATCCGCCCACATCGGCGGCGTCTGGGGCGTGGTCGGCGCAGCCCGATGATCTGGTGCAACGGCCGTCATGACAGCCTCCTTCGTTTTCCCACAGGCAGCCTTCGTTCGCTCTGGCTCGCTCCAACGACAGCATGACCAGACTGATTGCTGATCGGTGGTCTCACGATTGTCTCAAACCCTCCTGGTATTGTAACATACCGCCATGCACCATGACGGAAAGAGGCGCTGCGCCATGCTGGATGATTGACAACCGGCGTCAGGAGTTGTGGTACCATTGCCAGGCAAGAGGCAAGAGGCAAGAGGCAAGAGGCAAGAGGCAAGAGGCAAGAGGCAAGAGGCAAGAGGCAAG
>DAOTWI010000816.1:0-12486 GCA_034436075.1 Roseiflexus sp. | reverse complement strand
CTCATGCGCTCGCCGAGGCTCGAAATGGCGTCGATGGCGCGTGGCGACAGTTCACCCAGCACGGCGACGCTGTGGCACAGAATGCTAAACTCGTCGATCAGGCGAAAGACCTGATCACTCACGTCTGCGCGCTCACGCTCATCGGGCGCGAGTTCCGCCAGCGCAGCGGCGTGCTTCTCGCGCAGCAGGCGATCCACGTCGCGGAACGTCTGCTGATCGCCGGACGCCGCCGTGGTTGCGCCGCGGATCAGCATGTCGGTGACGCCGCTCATCGCCGAAACGACCAGCGCAACCTGTCCCCATGTTGCGCGCTGCGCCTCAGTGATTGCGGCGACCGCTCGAATGGCAGCGGCGTCGCCGACCGATGTTCCGCCAAACTTCATCACCAGCAAGGGCATTGATGTCCTCCTCGTTGCTCTACCAGCCCAACCATCGAAGAATGGCTTCCATATCTGCTGGCACCGGCTCAGGCGCATCGAACTGTTCGACCGCCAGGCCGGGGTCTTTCAAGCCGTGACCGGTGAGCACCGCCACATAGCGCGCGTCGGGGTCGGCGCGTCCGTCCGCGATTACCTTGCGCAACCCGGCGATGCCAGCCGCCGACGCCGGTTCGACGAACACCCCTTCCAGGCGCGCCAGATCGCGCCAACTCTGCAGAATCTGATCGTCGCTCACACAATCGATCAACCCGCCAGACTGATCGCGTGCATCGAGTGCATAGCACCAGCTTGCCGGGTTGCCAATGCGGATCGCGGTTGCGATGGTTTCCGGGTGTTCGACCGGATGCCCGCACACGATCGGTGCGGCGCCTTCCGCCTGGAAGCCGAGCATTTTCGGCAGCCGGTCAATGCGCCCTGCCTCGTGGTAGCGCCGAAATCCCAGCCAGTAGGCGGTGATATTCCCGGCGTTGCCGACTGGCAGGCAAAGCGCATCCGGCGGACCGCCGAGCACGTCGCAAATTTCGTAGGCGGCGGTCGCCTGCCCTTCGAGGCGGTAGGGGTTCACCGAATTGACGATCGTGACCGGATGGGTTTGCGCCAGATCGCGCACAATCTGCAACGCCCGGTCGAAGTTGCCTTCGATCACCAGCAGCCGCGCGCCGTACATGAGCGCCTGCGCCAGTTTGCCGAGCGCGATCTTCCCGGCGGGCACCACGACAATCGACTCAATGCCGGCATGCGCCGCATACGCCGCAGCACTGGCGGAGGTATTGCCGGTCGAAGCGCAGATCACCGAGGTTGCGCCCGCTTCGAGCGCCTTGGCGACCGCCACGACCATGCCGCGATCCTTGAACGAGCCGGTCGGGTTGGCGCCCTCGTATTTCAAGAACAACTCGCGCACCCCAATGGCGCGCGCCAGTCGTGGCGCGTGGATCAGCGGCGTATCGCCCTCGCCGAGGGTCAGGCGCGGCGTTTGCTCCGTGAGCGGCAGAAATGCGCTATAACGGTCGAACAGCATGCCTTCCTCCGTCGTGTAAATAGAAACGCCCCCATCCTTTGCAGGAGGGGGCGTTCATCGCATATGGGCTGTCAGCGCCCGAAAACCCTCCCACGACGAACTAACCCGGCAATGGTAGTCCGGGTAGTGGTCATGGCGGTGGTTGTGCGAAATACTGCGCGCATGTCAGGCCGCTGGCGTCTGTTTCGTCACGCCGCTACTATACCCGGAATGGGGAGGGATGTCAAATCACAGGACTTACGCGGTCGTCTCACAGACGAGCCGTATGACGGTTCTTTTTGCCTCCGGCGGAGCGCGGTACGTAGCCTTGATCGGGAGCGCACCTGTACCTTTTTATCCGCACGTGTAGCGTGCAATGTTCAACTTCCCCGCCCGCCGCCTGCACCCTCCCGCCTCCCCCCTCTCGCCTCCCTCCTCACTGTGCTATAATTGCTATCAGATACCCGCACAACGAGGAGCATCCCGACTATGGCGCAACGCGAACCGACTATCGCCAGCATCCTTTTGGAACTGGCAGGGGAATATGACGATGTCGTCGCTGAGCGTGAGATCTACGAACGTGTGCTGCACCGGCGTCCAAGCCAGGCGCGTGACCCTTACGCCAGCATTCGCGTCCGTCTGCGTTTTGGGGCGAATGAGGTCGGATGGGTGCGCCTTGGCGACGGCAAGTTGCTGCCGTTGCGCGTTGCATTGACCGGGTTACGCTTCCGGGTGGCGCCCAGTCCGCACGAACTGGCGACCGGGTTGCTGTTGCGGACGCACCTGTTCCCGTTCGTTTCGCCGCAGCAGGAAGATTTCGTGCTGAAGGACGCCGCCGGGACGCTCATTCCGTTCACCTTTGATTCGATTGAACTGGTTGATGATCTTTTCGGACCGTTTACGCAATCGGCTCTCGACATCGGCGACTGGATGCGCCGTGAACGCATGTTCGACGGCGACACGATCCTGGTGACGGTCGAGCAGGTGGCGCCGTTGACGCTCCGCCTGCAGTCCGATCACGCCCCGCTCGCTCGTTCAGCGGACGTGATGCGCCAGGAACAGGAATTGATCGAAGGCATCGCCGGGCGCGTGACGACCAGCCGTTCACTGCCGATCAGCGCCGCTGATGTGGTGTTGCCGGTCTATGCGCGCGCTGCCTGGCGCACAACCTACGCCGGGCGTTCGTGGCAGGAGTTGGTGGCGAACGATCCGCGCCTGCGCCTGATCAACGGGATATTTCTGAGTGATCGAACGTATCGCACCCTGGCGGATATTTTTGAGGATCAGGACTCTGGCATGTGGGAAACGCACGATTCTGAATTGCTGGCGGCAATCGATGCGCTCCAGCGCGAACTGTTGGAGAGCCGCCGCGAAGCTGCGGCGCAGGAGTTGTGGAATGGCATTGCGCCACGCGCCTCGACTGCGCGGGTGGTCTTCGATACCCGCACCGGTGAAACAACCGTCGTGCAGCCCGAACCGATCAATGCGCTCCAGGATTATGCTGATCAGATCGAGGAACGGGTGCGCAAAGGCGAGTATGATCACGATGCATGGACCCTGCTGGACGATGAGGACGACATGTTCGCTGCTGCTGGCATTGATGATGATGACCTGTCGCTCATCGACGATCTGCGTGAGTTTATTGCCGAACGTCCTGAGTTGCTTGTGGCGGCGCGCCAGTTGATGGCGGAACTCAGCCCCGAGGAGATCGAACGCCTGCACAGCACCGATAATATCGAGGAGATTCAGCTCATCCTGGCAACACGGTTCCATCGCATGCTCCCGGACAATCCGCAGCTGTTTGCAACGCTTGTCCCGTATGTTGCATCTGATACGACGTCTCCTGATTTCAATGGCGGCCCGCCGGAACTCGAAGATGTCGCCGGTGACGATGAGACATCAACGCTCGATGAGGAGTGGGACGAAAGCGCCGAGGAGTGGGATGAGAATCTCGACGAGCAACTGACCCCGAATGATGAGGCGCTGGCGGTCAGTCACGAGTTGATGGAACGTTTCTATGCGTTCCTTCTGGCGCAGGGAAAGAGTGAGGCGACGGCTGCCAGTCGCACCGGCGATTTGTGGATCTATGCCGATTTTCTTGCCAGTTACTACGCGCAGACGCTGGCTGAGGGCAACTACGCAACCCTCGATGAATGCCTCTTCTTCTTCTATCCGCGGCGTGTCGCCAACAGTTCGCCGCGGGGGGCGCGTGAACTCTGTACGTCGCTCAAACAGTTCTATGCCTTCCTGCGCACCGAACGCAATATCGACGACCGGTTCGCGCGGGAGATGTGGCGGCGCCGGGATCAGGTCGCGCGCGTGGTCGATCTCTATGAGCAGATCGATGCCGACTCGCCACAGTTTGGGCGGCTGTTCGTCCGCCTGTTCGCCCCGTATGCGATGTGATGCCGCTCAAGTGTGTCATTACGGGTTTGTCTGTGCCCGTCATTCCTGACGGCGCAGGTGTGAAGTAGCGCCCATGCCGATAACCTATTCTATCTCCATGCTGCGTCCTCATACCCATCGGTATGAGGTGGCGCTCGATATTCATCCTGTTGACGTTCCATCGCTCGATCTGGCGCTGCCAGCCTGGACGCCAGGGTCGTATCTGATCCGCGATTATGCCCGGCATGTGCAGCAGTTCGCCGCCACCGACGAGCGTGGTGAACTGCTGCCCTGGCAGAAGATCGATAAGACCACCTGGCGCATCACGACGGGCAATGCCCGTTCGGTGCGCGTCACCTACCAGGTGTACGCCTTCGATCTAAGCGTTCGCACCAGCCACCTCGATGGCACGCACGGCTATTTCAATCCGTCCAATATCTGTATGTACCATTGCGGCCACGCCCACGAGCCGTGCGTCGTCCACGTCCAGACGCCGTCTGAATGGCGCGTGACGACGGGATTGGAGCGGATCAAGGCTGCGGAGGAGGGCGGCGGCTGGGCGACATTCCGCGCGCACGATTATGATGAACTGGCGGACTCGCCGTTCGAATGCGGCACGCACCGTCTGCTGACGTTCGAGGTCGATGGCGTTCCGCACGAGATTGCGCTCTGGGGGCGCGGCAACGAAGATGAGCGCCAGATTCTCGCCGATACCCGCACGATTGTCGAAACAACGCGCACGATGTTCGGCGGATTGCCTTATGCGCGCTACGTTTTCATCGTTCATCTGGTCGATGGCGGGTATGGCGGTCTTGAACATCGCAACAGCGTCTCGAACATTATTGATCGCTGGGGTTTTCGTCCTGCGCGCTCATACGAGAAGTTTCTGGCGCTCACGGCGCACGAGTGCTTCCATGTCTGGAATGTCAAACGCATTCGCCCTGCACCGCTCGGTCCGTTCGATTACACGCGCGAAAATTACACCCGCCAGTTGTGGGTGATGGAAGGCATTACCAGTTATTACGACCATCTGATCCTGCTGCGCGCCGGATTGATCAGCCGCGAACGGTATCTCGAAACCATCGCCGATGACATCAAACTGTTGCAGAGCCAGCCGGGACGGGCGCTTCAATCGCTGGAGCAGAGCAGTTTCGACGCCTGGATTAAGTTCTATCGCCCTGACGAGAACGGTCCGAACAGCAGTGTGTCGTATTACCTGAAAGGCAGCCTGGTGGCGTTGCTGCTCGATCTGGAGATCCGGCGACGCACTGGCGGCGCGCGTTCGCTCGATGATGTGATGCGCTATCTGTATGCGGAATATGCGGGCGATCAGGTGCACGACCTCTACAGCGGCACGGTTGCAAAGCGCCCCGGTTTTGATGACGATGATGGGTTCTGCCGTGCGGTGGAAGCGGTGGCTGGCGAGGAGGGCGGAGCGTACCGCGCATTTCTGGCGCGCGCCGTTGCCGGTACGGACGAATTGGAGTACGACCGGGCGTTCGAGTCTGTCGGGTTACGCCTGGTGTGGGGGCATTCGCTCGAAAAAGAGCATGATCATCTCCCTGCCTGGCACGGGTTGCGCCTCAAAACCGAGCATGGGCGACTCAAAGTGTCGGTCGTGCTGGCAGGCGGGCCCGGCGAGTCTGCCGGGATGTATGCTGGTGACGAACTGATTGCCCTGGATGGCATTCGTATCGACGAAGAGCGCCTCAAAGCGCGTCTGGCGGAACGAACACCTGGCGATACGGTGGTGTTCAGCCTGTTCCGCCGCGACGACCTGCTCCACATTCCGCTGCAACTCGCCGAAGCCCCGCCCGACACCCTGACGATTAAGCCGGTCGAAGCGCCATCCGAAGAGCAGCAGCGGCTGCTGGAGGGATGGTTGAAGGTTGAAGGTTGAAGGTGGGAGGCGGCGCCCCACTCCCCACTTCCTCCTCCCTGACCAGTTCTCAGTTCTCAGTTCTCGGTTCTCAGTTCTCAGTTCTTGGTTCTTGGTTCTTAGTTCTTAGTTCTCGGTTCTTAGTTCTCGGTTCTTGGTTCTCGGTTCTTGGTTCTTAGTTCTTGGTTCTTGGTTCTTGGTTCTTAGTTCTCACGAAAACAACTCATCCATCTCCGCATACGCACGATTGCGTCGTTCGGCGATTGAGGCTTCGACGACCCCCATCGCCTTGTAGAACGCAGCATCATAGGCGCGCGTCCGGATGACTGCTGGCATCGGCACAGCATGCCCCAGCACCATCGCTTGCTGGCGGGTGTCGAGGCTGGCGAGCACGGCGCGCAGCCCGGCGCCGCCGCTCACGCCGGTAAAAACAGCGTCAATATCGCGGTCGTCATTGAGCAGCGCCGTGATCCGGCTGCCAATCTGGCTCATCACTTCTGGATCAATCGAGGACGGGCGCTGATCGACGATGAGTAGCGTCACGCTGTATTTGCGCAACTCACGCGCAATCGTGCCAAAGATCGTCTGTCGTGCAGCGGTCGGGTTGAGAAACTTGTGCGCCTCTTCGATCGTGATGACCAGCTGGCGCGGTTTGTCGGCAGGGTTCTTGGTGCGCAGGAAGGTTTCGGTCTGTTCGACCCAGCGGCGATAGATGCGGCGCGTGATAATGTTTGCCGTCAGCATATACGCCAGCGCGCTGCGGTACTGCCCGAACTCGAGCACGACGTGCTTCCCGTGCGCCAGATGCCCGATCAGGCGCTCAATGACGTCAGTTGACGCCTGCTCACGAACGAATCCCAGGCGGCGGATCTGATCCAGTTTGCGCTTGAGCGCGCTGATGGCGCCGGCATGCGCGCCTGATTGTTCGGCGAAGTGGTGGATGTCGTCGCTGCTCATGTCTAGCAGCGTCTTCAGCCACTCCTGTTTGTAGCGATCGACCAGCAGATAGGCGGATTCGGCGGCGGTGGCGGTCAGGTTCAGTTCATCCTGCAACAGCAGAATATCTTCCGCCTCGATCTGATCGAGCCCGATGGTGATGGCTTCGTCCACGCTCACGCCGCGCTTGCGCGACGACTCGGCGTCGAGCGAGGAGATCAGCACCTGCGGACCGAACAACTGGCGCAATCCCTTGACAAATGCGCCGTCCTCCGATGTGGCTTCCCAGCCATATTCGCTGTGCATATCGAAGACCAGGTTCGACGCCGCGCCGGAACGGATAATGCCGCACAGGATCAGGCGGGTGAGAAAACTTTTGCCGGTGCCGCTTTTGCCGAAAATGCCGTTTGATCGCTCAACCAGGCGGTTGAGGTCGAGACAGACCGGCACATCCATGTCGAGTGGGCGCCCGATCTCGAAGTGCGTGGCGTCTTCCGCGCCGAAGACGCGCCTGAAATCCTCTTCGTTCGCCTCGAGCGCGGCTGCAAAGTGAGAGGGCACAGTTTTGACCGGGCGCAGACCTTCGTTCAGATCGTGGGGCAGCATGAGCATCGGCTTGAGTTGCACCACGCCATAGGTCGCTGTGCCTGCCAGCACTTCGTGGAAGAACCGGTCGCCATCCGGCGGGCGGGCGAGGATGGTGCGGTTGGTCGCCTCAAGTGAGATGTCGGTCACCATGGAGAAGAAGGCGTTCTTCTCGCCCTGGATGACGACAAATTGACCGACGCGCACATCCTCGACGCTCACGCCGCTGTCGAGGCGAACGTTCAATCCCTCGACCAGCGAGCCATCGGTGACGACGCCAATGCGTTTCCGCTTCAACACCGACATCGCTCCACTCCCTGAACCCGGCGTTGTGAACCTCGAACAAATATATCATTTTCTCCAGCGATGTCAATGGCGAGGCATGATGTATTTTCTTTTATCACATTGGCGGGATAGATGCGGTTGTTTTACAGTATTTTCATTATCATTGACAAATTATCGCGTCATCTTCTATAGTTTGCCCGAGCGATTGTATTGAAACTGGCTGCCAGAACGCCCGACGAGCACAGTATCGTCGGGCGAAGGCTGGTTGTTGCTGTCAATTTTACGTGTAAGGATGTGGGGTATGATGTTGCTGTATCTTCGTGGTCGCCGCTTTCTGTTGGCCATGGCGCTTCTGGTTGCCGTCACTGCACCGCTCCTGGTGCAGCCGTCTGCCCCGCTTCAGACGTGGATCGAGCCGCCGATTGCGGCTGCGCAGAGCGGTGCGCCGGTCGGTCCGCAACCGGGGGATGTGTTTCGTCAGTTCCAGGATAACGCTAACTTCCGTCAGACCTCGGTCTGTAACGCCTCAGGAACGCGCTGCGAAAGCGTTCCTTCGGAGCAGCCACGACAGGCGCCGAATGTCGATCTCGCCAATGCGGTGCGCGCCGAGGCGATCTTTGAGTACTGGGGCGGGCACCTCGCGTCGACGCAACAGGAGTTCAACGTTAACGGCGGTCCCTGGACGCCGTACCCCGACATTCAGGGCATTCCTCCCGATACCCTGCCGACCTGCTACTTCCGCGCGCCAACGAACGCGATTGCGCCGCTGCCGCTGAGCGGAACTGGCGGGGTGCGTCCCCCCGGCAGCACGGGAAATACCGTCACGGTGAATTATCGCTATCGCATCGGTCCGCAGCGGTCGTTGCCGCAGTGCGCGTCGGGAACGAATTTCTACTGGGGGAACATGTGGATCTATGAAGTGACGACGCGCATTTACTACGATTCGAGCGTTGTGCGTCCTGATGGCGAGATTACGTCGCCAGCGAACGGCGCCGTGATTACTGAGAATCGGAACGCCGGTCAGCGTCCGCAGATCAGCGTGCGGGCGCAGGCGCCGTCCGGTCGCACGATTGCCCGTGTGGATCTGATCGGGAACTATCTCGATTACGACTGGGACGGCGATGGCGTGTTGCGCGAGTGGCACTACGCGCTGCGCCATGGCGTCTGGGAGCGCACGATTGGAACGCGCACCTCGCCGTCGAGCGGCACGACGACGAACGGCGTCTACAATTTCACGTGGGAGACGGAATGGGTCCCCGATCAGGATCAGCCGGTGCAGTTGATGGCGCGGATCACCGACAATACCGGCGTCAGTTACATGACCCCGGCGGTGACGGTGACGTTCAACCGCGTTGGGCGCAGTGTGCGCATGTACACCACATGGAGCGACTACTACGGGCAGCGCGTGTTCGGTCCGCCGCGCAATTTCGGGTTCAATACATATAGCCAGCCGCGTATCGGCAGGACAGCGTTCATCTCCATTCCAGACCCGCTAACGAATGCGACGCGGGCGCGCTTTATGCTCTATAGCTGGAGCGGTCGCTCGTCGGTTTCGGGTTCGCGCACAACGGTCGCTGTCAACCGCCGGTCGATCTGGCCTGATCGCATCTTTGGAATCTTCCACGACTACAGTTTTGATGCGGTCGTTTTCGATGATCCGCGCGCGTTTCTCAATCAGGGCGACAATATTCTGCGCATCTGGTCGAATCGCACCGATCACGCCCTTGAAGTGCTCTGGCCCGGTCCGGCGCTGTTTGTTGAGTATAGTGCGCCGCCATCAACGCCGCCGCTGATCGCCAATGACGCATCGCTCAACACCCAGGAAGATCAATCGCTGGCAATGACCCTGCCAGTTGTCAATGACGCACGCGCCGCGTTGCAGTACACGATTGTGACGCCGCCAACGCTTGGCGTGCTGCGCGGCATTGCGCCAGACCTGACGTACATTCCCAACCCCAATGTCAATGGCAGCGATAGTTTTGTCTTCCGCGTCGACGACCAGTACGGACGCAGCGCAACCGCCACCGTTTCGATCAACATTCAGGCAGTGAACGACCCGCCGGAAATCCTGCTCGGCGAGGGTGCGCTGCTCAATCCGGGCGACGTATTCACCCGCACCGGCGTCATCCGTGATCCCGATGCGTCCAGCCTGACCGCTACCGTCGATTATGGCGACGGCAGCGGCGCCCAACCGCTCGATCTGAACCCGGACGGCTCGTTCCAGTTGAACTACCGCTACCGTAACGGCGGGCGCTTCCTGCTGACGATCAGCGCCAGTGATGGCGTGCAGACCAGTGTTGCCACGGCGACCGTCACCGTCATCACTCCTGGCACGCCGCCGCCGCCGGGCAACTGGCATCTGACCGGCTGGCGCTACCGGGCGCCGCTCGAAGCGCAATCAGGGATATATCCGCGGAACGATCACGTCGCTGAGTTCGATGTCAACTTTACGGCTGCGCTGTCGCAGGCAGGCGGCAGCGGTGCGCTGCTGCGCGACTCGATCCGCGTCGTTGAAGTTGATGCGGCTGGTAATCTCGTCGATCCGAACGTCGTCTATCAGTTCGATCCGGCGGCAACCTACAATCCGACAACTAACGCGCGTGGAACGCTGCTCGTGCTGCTACGCGGACGCACCGAGGCGAATGTCACCCGGCGCTTCTTCGTCTACTTCGAGACCCAGGGGCGCTTCGCGCCGCCCGACTTCGCGCCGCTCACGAGGGTCGTCACGCCGACGCTGACCTATCAGCGCGATCTTGCAACGGTTATCGAGACGCACAATTCCAGCGGCCAGCGCAATACGACATTCTACTACTCGCTCAACGGCGGTGCGCTCATCAGTATGTTTGACCGCTCGAATGCGGACTGGATCTCGTACAATCCGGCAGCCGACTCGGCGGGCGCGTACCGTGGCATTCCCAACGTTGGCCCGGTCTTCCATCCAGGGTACTATAATGTATTCCCCATTCCAGACACGACCGCTACCGGTCTGCTCCAGGGGAATGAACTCGGTACGAACCAGCGCTCGACCAGCACGATTGAGCAGGAAGGAACGCTGCGCACGATTATTCGCTCGATAAGCAGCAACGGGCAGTGGGAAGCGGTATGGGAGTTCTTCCCCAATAGTGTGCGGATGACCGTGATCCCCCGGACGCCGCGAGGGGTGAGCCCGTTCCTCTACTGGTGGCTGTATGAAGGGACGCCAGGCGGGACGCTGAACGAGGGCGATCGCTGGGTGCGCGGCGATGGATTGTCTGGAATTGCGGTCGATCCCAGTTTCTCGTTCAATGAACGCTTCCACGCCGATATCAACGGTTCGGAGTGGGTCTATTTCCGCGCTGGCGAAACAGATCTGGGCGGGCGCGCGTTGTGGTTGGCGCACCACGATGATGCCGATGCAACGATCGATATGTACCGCTATCAGAATGACTCCTCTGGTTGGCAGAATGGCATGACTGTCTTTGGGTTCGGTCGCCGTGAGTGGATCGACTCTTCGCAGACGTTGCGCCAGGAGTTGCAGGGTCAGCGCCGCTTCTCGCTCGGTTTTGCAGAGAGTGCGCCTTCCAATTTTGATAGCGCGTTTGGGCGCGAAATCGAGGGACGCTATCGTGATCTGGCTGTAACAGTCGGACGAGGTGAGCGCCTTGTGCCGAACCTCGCGCCGTGGGCGCCGGGTGAAACGTACTTCACGCGCCCGGGTCAGACGCTCCGGGTTCCGGCGCCTGGCGTGCGCGCCAACGATAGCGATGGCGACGGCGATCCGATCCAGATTACGCTGACCAGCGCGCCACTGAGCGGGACGCTGACATTCAATACCAATGGATCCTTCGACTACGTTCCGAATGAAGGGTTCATCGGCGAAGACTCGTTCACCTACACTGCCAGCGATGGTCGCCTGATCGCGCCGCCGACAACTGTCATCCTTCGCGTCACGCCCAACCAACCTCCGATAGCGCGACCTACTTCCTGGACGACGACCAACCGGCGGCCGCTCACTGTGCCTGCTCCGGGCGTGCTGACCGGCGCGAGCGACCCGGATGGCAGTTCGCTGACGGCGGTGCTGATAAGCGCGCCAGCGCGTGGAACGTTGACGCTCAATCCCGACGGGTCGTTCACGTATACGCCGCAACGAACCTTCGTTGGCGTCGATACATTCCAGATCGCGGCGTTCGACGGCGAGGATCAGTCGGCGCCGGTTGAGGTGCGGATTACGGTGCAGAAAGGGAACCGCCCGCCCACGGCGCAACCGAGCAATTGGACGACATCCAACCGGCAGCCGCTGACCGTGCCAGCGCCTGGCGTGCTGACCGGCGCGAGCGATCCGGATGGCGAGCCGCTCACCGCAACGCTGGTGCTATCGCCGACCCACGGCACGTTGACGCTCAATCCTGATGGGTCGTTCACGTATACGCCGCAGCGAACGTTCGTTGGCGTCGATACATTCCAGATCGCGGCGTTCGATGGCGAGGATCAGTCGGCGCCGGTTGAGGTGCGCATTACGGTGCAGAAGGGGAACCGCCCGCCCACGGCGCAGCCGGGCAATTGGACGACGACCAACCAGCAACCCCTGACCGTGCCGGCGCCTGGTGTGTTGACCAGCGCCAACGACCCGGATGGTGATCCACTGACAGCGGTGCTGATCAGCCAGCCAGCGAATGGTATACTGACGCTCAATACGGATGGGTCATTCACCTATACGCCACAAGCTTCGTTTGTCGGAGTGGACACGTTCCGGGTTGCGGCGTTTGATGGCGAGGATCAGTCGGCGCCGGTTGAGGTGCGCATCACTGTAACGCCTGCACCGGGATCAACGCCGCAATATCAGATATTCCTGCCGCTGGTTCAGCGTTGATACCCGGTGTGCAGATCACAACTGTGTTCTCTGACCACCCCCGAAAGCGGGGGTGGTTTTTCTGGTTCAGATGACCGTCATCTGAGGGCAATCGGCGTTGTGACTGGGGCAGCCCACGCCACCCGGGCGC
>DAOTWI010000815.1:0-7120 GCA_034436075.1 Roseiflexus sp. | reverse complement strand
CGCGCGCTGCCAGCACCTGCGCCAGCACCGGCAACGTGCCTCCCATCAGGAAGGTCGGCGGCGCGAGCGCCAGCGTGGCAAGCGCCGTGCGCGCAGCGTTGTACGCGAAGAGGTCTGGCTGAAGATGGCGCGCAATCCAGACGTAGAGGCCGGTCAATCCGGCAAAGAGCGGCGGCGTGGCGAAGGCAAACAGCGCAACGCCAATCTGTAACAGGGCGAAGAGGCGCAGGAGCGCTGCGGCTGGCGCTTCGGGGTTCGCGCGCTGCTTCAGGCGCGCCGTGATTCTGCCGAACACCCAGCTGCCCAGCGCCAGCCCGCCCATGAAGGCGGTCAGCACTGCGCTGGCGGCATACACGCTGACGCCGAAACTGAGGCTGAGCAGGCGAAACCAGACGACCTCATAGATCAGACCGCTCGCGCCGCTGACAAAGAAGATTGCCAATACCAGCCCGGTCTGTTGCGCCTGCTTCACGGTTCACTCCTGCTGTGCGATCTTGATCGTCTGCTTCGTGACAAAGGCGCTTCGCGCAACGCACAGGCGTCACACAAAGCGCCCTGTCCGACACTTCAGTGCTCCGAACTGATGCCCGCAGGGGCAGGCAATTCCATCCCCTGCGAGCGACCGTCGTTCTTACCGTCCCGCCTCTTTACGGATGCGCTCCAGCGCGGCATTGACATCCGCCTCGAGGAGCGGCATCAGGTCCGAGGCTTTCGCGTTGGGATCGTTCCAGAACGGGCTCAAGAGGTTATCCCAGGTCTGGCTGAGTTCATCGAACTTGACCAGCAGGTGGTTCGACGACTCACGCCCATGACTGAAAGCGCCCTGGAACGACTCTTTGGTCTTTTCCGCCGGGACGCACTTCTCATACTGCTTGTAGTACTCGTTGAGCAGGCTCTGGCGCACCGGCGGGGTGCCAGTTGCCAGGGTAAACGCCCTCTGCTGCTCCGCCGACGCCAGGAACTTCACGAAGTTCCATGCCAGGTCGGTGTTCTCGGCGTCCATTCCAGCAGTAATCACCCAGGGGTCGGTAAAGATGGTTGCGCGCATGGTGGCATCGGGCGTACCCCAGGGGAGCGGCGCCGCGCCCCAGCAGAAGCCGTTCGGGTCGTCGATAATATCCTTATAGTTCCAGTGGCCCCAGCCGCCGGTCATAAACATGGCGACGCGCCCGGAGAGGAAAGCGCCGCCCAGTTGATCGAGCGCCTGAGACGCTGCCTGATCGGGAGCGACCTTGTGGACATACACCAGGTCGTGAACTGCCTGGAATGCCGCAGCCGTCTGTTCATCCAGCTTGATCGGGTCGGAGAAGCCGGTTTCGAGCGCTTCTTTGGTGAACGGGTCCTTGCCCCAGATCATCGGGATGCTGTCGAAGGGGGGCCACAGTCCATTGACGCCGCCGTACACCGCTGTGCTCGGATCCTCCGGGTTCTTTGTCAATTTCTTGGCAGTCTCGAGGAACGCATCCCACGTCCAGGACTTGTCGTTCCAGTCGCTCGGCGGGTAGGGCACGCCTGCTTCATCGAACAGCTTCATGTTGTAGTACACGTAGCTGCCGGTTGTGAGGAACGGAATGCCGTACTGTTTGCCTTCGACGTTATAGATGGCGAACACTTCGGGGATAAAGTCGCTCGTGTCCCACTTATCGCGTTCGATCAGCGGCGTCATGTCTGCCAGCAAGCCGCGGAAGCGGTCGCTGGCGAAGCCATCGCCGCCCCAGTTGGACGACCAGACGTGCAGCGGTTCCCTGGCGGCGATCATCGCTTCGCGCTTGACGGCAATGTCGTCCTGGTTGATATTGAGCACCTTCACGAACACATCCGGCGCAACCTGCTGATAGGCCGGCAGGACGACATCACGCTCCCAGCGGTTCTCAGTTGCATTGATGCGCACCATCCAGACCAGCACCTTCTGACCAGGTTGCGGCTGCTGTGCGAACTCCAAAACCGGCGTGGGGGTCGGCAGATTGACTTCTGGCGCAGTGGTTGGCGCGGCGCCTGGCGCCGCAGTGGGTGATGCCGCCGGTTGCCCGCCGCATGCCGCCAGCACCAGCATCAACGCGCCAAGCAGAAGAATCCAGGGATACGGTTTCATGCGCATGCTTGTGTCTCCTTTGTTGTTGCAAGGCTACACCGTGTCACGAGTCTCGGTCCCGATCCACCTCCTCTCCAGTTTCCGTATACGACGGGAGCAGCGCATTGCGCCACGCGCTGGCGCATGGCTGACAGCGTATGCACGGCGTGGTGCATGGCGCGCAACAGGCGCATTCGGAGTTCGCACGGACTCCGCCTTCCGGCTGTCAGGAACACGTAATGCCGTAGTCTCCCGTCAGATAACCTCCCATACAGCGCCGTCGGCATTCTAGGACGACAGCGCAGACGCAAGCGATGGAACGCAGCGAGCCGCCGATCTACCCTTTCACGCCGGTCACCACAATCCCCTGGATGAAATAGCGTTGCGCCAGGAAGAAGAGCGCCATCGGCGGAATCAGCGTAACCAGCGACGCCGCCATAAGCAGATGGAACGCGGTGCCGCCAAACGGCGCACGGAACTGTTGCAAGCCAATCGACACCGGGTAGTTGTACTGCGAATTAATGTAGAGCAGCGGACCCATAAAGTCCTGGTAGTGGAACATGAAACTCATAATGGCGACAGCGCCGATCGCCGGCAACGACAATGGCACAATAATGCGCCACCAGATGCCGAAATAGCCGGCGCCATCGATCAACGCCGCCTCCTCATAATCTTTTGGCAGCGTCTTATAGAATTGGCGGAGGAGGAAAATGAGATAGGCGCTGCCAAAGAACTTCGGCACGAGCAACGGGAGGTACGTATCGATCCATCCCAGGCGGGCGAAGATAATATACTGCGGGATGAGCGTCACCCAGAAGGGCAGCATCATGGTTGAGAGCACCAGCACGAACAAGGCATTCTTGCCCGGCGCGCGCAGCCGTGCAAAGCCATAGGCAACGAGCGCACACGAAAGGGTCTCGCCCAGCGTCGCGCCGCCCGCATAGATCAGTGTGTTCCTGAAGTAGATGTCGAAGCGATTCTCGCCGGTCAGCGCCTGGCGATAGTTATCCCACTGCGGCACTGCTGGAATCCAGACCGGCGGAAACTTTGCCACTTCTGCGCGGGTTTTCAGCGATGTGGAGAACATCCACACCAGCGGGAACAGGATAATAATCAATCCAAGCGCAACAACAGTCGTCGAAAGCGCAGTAATGATCTGCTCACGCCGTCGCTTGCTCGTCCAGAGTCCGCGCCGTGCCAGCACAGTTGCCGGGCGCACGCTCGAAGATGTCGTTTGGGTTGCCATGGCTCTTCCTCCTGTTTATTCACGACCGTGCAGCCCAGTCAGATCGCTCCCTCTTCATCCGATTCGTAGTGCACATAGCGGCGCGACGCCCAGAACATCGCCATTGTCAGCAGCAGAATGACGATCAGCAAAATCCACGCCTGCGCCGATGCCAGCCCCATCCGGTAGCGGCGGAACGCATTCAGGAAGAGATACAGGTTGTAGAACATCGAGGAATAGGCGGGAGCGCCAAGGTTCATGCCGCCGGAAATGACGTATGCTGCCGTAAACTGCTGCATCGCGCCAATGACGCCGGTAATGAAGGTGAATAGAATGACTGGCGAAATCATCGGGACGGTGACGTTGAAGAATTGCTGGATGCGATTGGCGCCATCAATTTCGGCAGCTTCGTAGAGCGCGGTAGGAACGCCTTGAAGCGCCGAGAGGTAGATCAGCATCGTGCCGCCGAACCCCCAGAGCGACATCAGCGTGTAGGATGGGATGACCCAGTTCGGATCCTGGAGCCAGCGCGGTCCAGTGAGTCCAAGCGGGATCAAACCATTGGGACCGACCAGATTGCGGATGATCAGGTTAATCGCGCCGAACTGCGGATTGAGCAGCCAGGAGAAGAGCAGTGCGACTGCGACGCTTCCGCCGAGCAGTGCAGGCAGATAGTAGAGCGTGCGAAAGACGCCGAGCGCCGGGACGCGCTGATTGAGCAGCACTGCCAGCATCAAACCGAAGGCGATGCCCAATGGAACGCTCAACAGCGTGTAATAGCCAGTGACCTGGAGCGACTTCCAGTACACCCGGTCATTGAACAGATTGGCATAGTTCTCGAAACCAACCCAGACCGGCGGACTCGCTACATTGAAGGTCGTCATGCTGTAGTACGCAGACATGACGATCGGGTAGAGGGTGAATGCCAGAAACCCGATGACCCATGGCGAAATGAAGATCCAGAACCAGAGCGCCTCGCGTCGCTCAATTTTTCCAGCCGGAATCAACCCAAACAGGGCTGGTTTTCGTTTTTGCCGGACTGGAACCTGCGCCGTTTGCACCGCCATACTGCACCCCCGGTGTCTCTTTGCGCCGTGACACTTTCGTGTTTTGGGCTTTCCTCACATTCGTTCAACTCAGCAGTTCGATGACCCTGCCATCGGTCGTGCGCACATAGATTGCGCGTCCGGCAATGACCGGCGCGGTCGTCGCCAGGCGCGGCACCGGTTGCGACCAGACGGACGCGCCGGTTGCGATATCGAGCGCCGCCACCGATGCGCCCGCCCCCATGCCGTTGACGATAAACACATATTCCTGCGTCAGCGCGGGGAGCGAGACGTAGTTGACATCGTGAAATGACCACAATTCGCGCCCGTTGCCGCGATCAAGCGCAAACAACTCATTCGTCGTCTTGACGAAGACGATGTCGCCCTGCGCCCCGGCAGGAATGAGTGACTTTCCGGGAATGCTCTTTTCCCAGCGTCTGGCGCCATCGCGCATATCGAGCGCAATCAGGTTGTGCCCGCTGCTGATCAGCACCAGGTCGCCAGTCGCCACCGACGAAAAGTAAATGGCGGAATGCGCCGGATACGACCAGATCAACGCTCCTGTCGCCAGATCGATGGCATAGAAGTACGAAAAGTCAGAAACGAACACCCGCCCGCTGGCGACTGCCGCAGAGGAGGTGATGAAATCCTGCGCGCTGAATTCCCAGCGAAGCTTCCCGCTGATTGCATCCAGCGCGTAGAGTTCTTTGCCGGCGCCGAGATACACCACGCCCTCAACGACCACTGGCGAAGTCAGATGCCCGCCGAAGTAGTTGTTGGCGGCGTCGCTCAACCGTTTCGGGGTGAACGTCCAGCGTTGCCGTCCGCTGCTCAACTCCAGCGCAACCAGTTGCCCCTGGTTCGCCCGTTCGTTGCGAAAATACACGGTATCACCCGCAATGGCTGGCGAAATCGAGGCGCCTTTCTGACGGTACGCCCAGCGCTGCCGCCCAGTGCGCAGATCGATGGCGCTCAGCGCATCTTTGGTCTCCAACAGCATGAGACCGCGGGCAATGACTGGCGGCGATACGCCTTCTTCAAAGGAGTCGGTGACAACCACACGCTGCTGCGCAAGCGGCGGCGCAATCGGGGTCTCCACAGCGCGCGTTCGCGCCGGGTTCAACCCCTCCATCGCCCAGTCGCCCGAAAGGTCGCGTTCAGCCTGTACGGAAGCGGGTTGAGTGAACGGATTTGCGGGAGCAACCGGCGCCACAGCGACCGGCGCAGTCGTCGGGATAGAGGGGGCGGAGTCGGCGGGCGTCTGTGACGGCGGACGCAGAGCGACGTAGCCAATCGCGCCAAGAAAGGCGAGAATAGCGACCATCCACAAGCCACGTTGCCCGCTGGCATTCATACTGTGCTCCGTCAGGATGGCAGAGCGGCAATCATCTGGTGTGCGGAGAAAACCCTGAGCGGCGCCCACGCAGAGATGACGTACCGCGCTGTACTGTTCTCTTGCCCGTGGTGCAGGTTCCAGGATTATAGAACCTGCAAGGTCTCCCTGTCAATCTATCGTGCAGCGCCCCGTCGACGCGCGAACGACCAGTTCAGTCTCGACGGTATACCGCATCTGTTCCAACGTTTCACCATCAATCAGGCGGCAGACCAGATCGGCGGCCATTTCGCCCATGGCGCGCAGCGGCTGGCGCATTGTCGTCAGCGGCGGGCACACCAGCGCCGCCTCCGGCGTATCATCGAATCCTATGATCGAGAGGTCATGCGGGATGCGCAGCCCGTGGCGCGTAGCAACGTGCAGCGTTCCAATCGCCATCAGGTCGTTGCAGGCAAAGATCGCTGTCGAGCGCGGATCGAGCGCCAGCAGACGTTCAGCCCCTACGATGCCGCTGGCAAAGGTGAAATCGCCCGGTGCGACCAGCGCCGGATCGAACGGGATGCCATGGGCGCGGAGCGCCGCCCGGTAGCCATCGAGCCGCAACTGACCCACGGGAATATCGCCTCGTCCGGTAATAATTCCAATCCGGCGATGACCGAGACCGATCAGGTGTTCGGTCGCCAGATATGCGCCGCGATAGTTATTGACCGTGATGCCGTAGACATCCATATCGTACTGCAAGTCGATATGCACGATCGGCACACGCCCCGGCGCCAGGCGGCTCAGGCTCAGGCTGTTTGCCAGCGGCAAGACGATGACCAACCCATCGATGCGACGGCTGCGCTGCAAGGTGTCGATGACATCGAACTGTGTCGCGTCTTCGACCGTCGCCAGCAGCATGAGGCGCCCGCGCCGGCGGAGCGCCTTTGCGACGCCGTCGATGGTTTGCGCAAAGAAAGTGGACGTAACAGTATCGACAATAATGCCGACGATGTCGGTGCGGTTGCGTGAGAGGCTGACAGCTTGAGCGTTGGGGTGGTAGTCGAGTTCAGCGATGACGCGCAGCACGTGTTCGCGGGTCGCTTCCGCCACATCGGGGCTATTGTTGATCACGCGCGAAACGGTCTGATACGACACGCCAGCGCGGAGCGCCACTTCGCGGATCGTGCTGCGCCGCATGACTCCGCCCCTATTATTCAAAAAAAGCAAATAATGTGATCGGTCACACTATAGCACACAGAATGATTTTGTCAAGATGGATTTCCGTCCCACAGGTACGTTTTCAGATCGACAGAGCCGCGCTCGTCGAAGATGACCCCTTCGGCTTCCAGGAGCGCGCGCTGCAATGCAGCGTGGTACTCGTTGCTGATGCGCCCGGCAGCATTGATCACGCGCCACCAGGGAACATCGCGCGCCTGCGCCGGACCAAGCGCGTGCAGCGCCCA
>DAOTWI010000814.1:0-6193 GCA_034436075.1 Roseiflexus sp. | reverse complement strand
GGCGCGCTGCCAGTCGGGCGCTGCGCGTGGCGCATCGCGCACCCGCGCGACCACGCGCACCTGATCGAACACCTCCAGATACCGGCGCCAGAAACGGTACGGGAACTGTGTTTGCGTCCACACCACACCGTCCGGTGTGCGATCAAAGTGATGTTCGAGCGATACAACCACACGCATAGGTTTCCCCTGGTTCCAGACTTACTGCCCGGCAGCGGGCAGGCGCGAAACCGACGACAGCGACAGCGCGGTAACGCCGAGCGGCACGGCAACGTTCTTGATCACGTCGAACACAATGTTTTCCAGATCGCAGGCGAGCATGTAGAAGCAGAAGAGTGACAGAAACGGATAGAACAGCAGGCGCGCATCACCCGGCGCCAGCCCGGAGAGCCAGCGTCGCACCGAGCAGTTCGCCAGACCAAAGACGATGAAGGCGAACGGCACGGCAAAGAAGCCGAAATTGAGCATTGCTTCACCAGCAAGACCGTAGAGTTGCGACGCCTCGAAGTCGATTGGAATGTACGAACCCTTGCCGAACAGCGCCTCAGTGCCCTCGAACGTCTTGCTCGGCATACGCTCGATCAATGATCGCGGAATGAGTACCGCAAATGCGGCAACATAGGTGCGCCCCAGGGCATACTCATAATCACTCTCCGGGCGCGCCAGTCGATAGAGCAGGAACGCCTGCACATCGCTGCGCCCCAGATCGCCGAGCAGCAACGTGGGAAGATCACGGCGGGTTTCGCGTTCCAATTCGACGCGCGCCGCCGGATCGTCGATCAGACGCAGCACATCGAGACCGGCATTTTTGTAAAACCCATAGACGTACATAAACGCGATCAGAAAGCTCAATCCGATCAGTACAACCTTGCGCGTGATTGGGCGAATCCAGAAATGAATCAGCCCGACCGCCCAGAATAACCCCCAGATGGTGTTGTTGCGGCTGCCGCGCAATCCGCCGAACAAGATTTTCAACACGAAGTAGATCAGCAGAACAATCCCAAGAACCAGCCACGAGCGATAAGCTGGCGATTTCTGATTCCGTGCGTAGAGAATAAACATCATCAAGGCGATAATCGGAAAACTTTCCGAAATCATGAAAATCTGCCCGAAACCCTGGAGATTCAGACGAATTGCGCGCTGATCGGTGGCCGCTTCGATAAAACCCTGAATGCCTCCCAGACTGAGGTAGACGTAGCCCTGAAGGAGCGCGGTCACCACGAGCGCCCCAGCGCCCAGGACATAAAAGCGTGTGCGATCAATCTCCCAAAAGGTGGCGATCCGGCGCTTCCGCTGGAAATAGATCAGGCGCACCCCGCGATAGACGATCAGCCCCAGAAGATTCAGGAGCGCCATCCAGCCTAGCCAGTCGCGGCGTTCTGCCGGCGGATCGACATAGATCAGCCAGTATCCGGTTGCGATGGTCAGCAACGGCGCAACGAAGAAGAAGAACCAGCCAAACGCGCCGGAAAGACCAATTGGATCGAACAGGTCCACCCTGCCCCGCACCCAATCGACCGCATCAATGCCGATAAGGATGCCCGACAGCGCCACCGGTACGACGAACCAGTGCCAGAACTCATCCGACAGCGCCACAAAGACGGTCAACGTCAGCGCGCAGGCGTACACCGACACAACCAGGCTCTCAATGGAGCGCCCCGAAACCGCTCCTGCACGTTGCCGCACTCCCAGGTTATGGATCGTGACGGTCATTGTTGGTCTCGCTATCTCACCGGTCGAATCGTGGCAAACGCCGCCTCAGTGGAGTCGGTCGCTGTCGCAGGCGGCAGCCTGCGCAGCGCATGCTCGACGATCAGCCATCCGCCAGCGGCGTGGACCACCGAGGTGACCATGGTTGCCAGCGCCGCGCCGGTCAGTCCGAACAATGGAATCAGCCAGGCGCACGCGCCGATCGTTGCAATCGTCATCGCCAGAAAAAGAAGCGCCTGGGCGCGTAAGCGCCGTACTGCCGTCATCGCATCGCCGACGAACCAGCCGACGTAGCCGATACCAGCAGCAATCATCACGAGCACGAAGATATGGTTGTGCGCGCCGTATTCTGGTCGGTAGATGAGCGTTAATATCCAGTCGCCAATCAGCCACGCGACCAGCGCCCCGGCGCCGCCCAGCGCCAGGGCGATTGCGATCAGTTTGCGGAGCAGTGAGCGGAAGGCGTGCGTGTCGCCATGCGCGTAGTGCTGCGCCAGACGCGGATTGGCGGCGGCAGCGAGCGCGCTGATCACGGTTGTTCCAGCCACCTGAATATAGGCGATGGCGGCGAAGATGCCCAGGCTTTCCGCGCCCAGCATACGCTCGACGAAATAGCGCGGTATCGCCGTGCTGAGCGAGACCAGCATAATTCCCACGCCGAGCGGCAGCGCCATCCACGCCAACCGCGCGGCGATTGCCACGCGCCCGTGGAGCGCCGCTGGCGGTGATGCTGGAGAGCGCCGCAATGCCCGCAGACCCTGCGGGATGTCGTAGAACGCCAGCACCATCGCCCACGCGCCAGCCATCCCGACGACGCCCCAAAACACCGACCCGCTGAGATAGACGCCAACCGCGAGCGCAAGCAACGACGCCACGCCCTTCAGCATCATCCCCACAGCGATCCGGTCCATCCGTTCGAGGCGCTGGAGCAGACCGTAGAAAATGTCGCTGACCGACTCGCACGCCTTGGCGCATCCGACCGCAACAATGACCGCGCCCGTCTCCCACGGATACCCGACCGCCAGCGTGATCGCCGCAACCGCCAGCAGCGCCAGCGTCGTCGTTGCCAGGCGCACGCCGAGATAATCGCGGAACTGATACTGCTGCCGCGCATCGGTCGCCTGAATGGTGCGCAGGTGCAGGTTCGAGAACATAAACACCGGCGCCGTCATTGCCAGACCGAGCGCAAACACGCCAACCATTCCAGGTGAACCGAGTTTTGCCAGCGCCATAAGCATGCCCCACTGGCACGCGGCATACACCAGATTCCCAAAAAATGTCCAGGAGAAGTTGGCGCGCAGCGAGAGACGCACCAATGATTGATTGTGACCCTCTCCAGGCATGATCTGTCCTGTTCTACGCATCATCCGCCTATATCGCAACAACCATCGGCAGCAAGACCGTCCAGCGCGGCGGTTCGATTCTGACAATACGCGCCGCAAAACCGCGTATTGTCAAAGCATGAAGGGTCAGATAATTGCCGGAGACGCTGAACGGCAGTTCATCACCCGTCTCTGCATCGATAATCCGGCGTGGCGCTGTATCAAACCCGATAGCGCGCCAATCGAACATTAATGTTGTTGTTTTCGTAATTTCACCCGGGTTGTAGATTGTCAGATAGTCTTGACCAAAACGCTCGACCATCACGTCATTCGTGGCAGTTGCATAGGGAACCGGTTGCCATCCCGCGACATTCAACGCATGAACCATGTGCAGGTGGCGTTGATATTCCTTCAAGACACGTTGATCAGGAGGTTCGCTCCAGAAATAGCGCTCCGGGTTAGCGCCATACCGATCGATATTGATATAGACGCCTTTTGCCGTATAGAGCGGTAGATAGCGTCGAATCTGATCCAGAAAAGCATTGTCGTTATTTGCACGCTCAAAGCGTACACTGAAGGTGATTGGGCGCTGGTTTGCCCCCATCCGAATCCGATGAATCAGCCGGACTTTATTCGGCAACGTCTCATCGTACAACTCGTCGATCAATCGTCCATCACGTTCAATTTTGACAAACTCCTCAACGATGTAATCCGCTTCCTGGTGTAAAATCCCGCCAATGGGCGCGCCGCTCGACGCAATCGGCGCATCAGGCGGCAGCGAGGCGCGCAATGCGCGGAGAAATGCCAGCGTTGTCAGATGTTCGAGCGCCATGACCCGCCCGGTCGCCCGGTCGTAACTGAGCGGCAGCGACGCGGTGCGCAGCGCGCGCGGATTGAAGTCCGGGCGCAAATAGACCCCGACGGTATCAACTGCAACGCCGTGATAGAGGTTTGTTCCTTCGTCGGGATGCGTATCAAGGTATGCCGGTCCGTAAAGTCCATTGGCGCGCTTGACGATTTCCAGGTTCAACTCGCCAAAATTGCGCACCATCGTGGGAGCCGGCGTGGTGCGCGGTTCATTCGACAGCGCCGCATCAATGCCAGGATCGGGATTGATGCCATCGAAAATGCAGCGGCGAAACCCCGGCTCCCAGGGCACTTCGGTAATCATCGAGGCAAAACTGACCGAATTGAGCCAGCGTCCATCGGCATCTTGCAGGAGTGACGCTGCAAACGGTGCAGGCAGGTGAAACGTGCCGATCAGAAAGTTCGGTCCGTTGCTGACGGTCACCTGATACGCTTCAGCGCGCCGCCAACCGCTGCCCTGCTCACGTTCGAGCACCGGACCATAGATCTGCCCGCTGCTCCGTTGCCTGGTACAGGTCGCAAACGGATATGATCCGGTGCACGTTTCGGCGAACGGCTGCCGTCCGCGTTCAATGTCTTCGTACAGGGCGAAACAGGCGGCGATATCCGCTTCCCACGTTTGAACGCTCCCGGCGGACGATGGCGACACTCGCAGGCGCATGCCGCGATCATAGTAGCCGTGGGGCCAGATGTAGACCAGGTCGTCGATGCCGAAACGCCGGTTCTGCGCCTTGTATCGCCCCCAGACGGCGCCGATCCGGTAGTCGCGCGGGTCAGGAAACGCATCGTAACTATACTCCTCCAGCACAACCATCGTGGTTTTGCGCGGCAACCGGCCCGTGTGCGCCTGAGGATAGATGGCGATATATTTCGCATATGCCGAGCGCATCCCCCAGCGCGGTTCATCCGGCGCAAAGAGCGAAAGTGCAAAGGACACCGTGTTCTTGAAGCGAATATGCTCGTTGTAGATGCCGAGGTGGAAACAGGCGTCATACGAACGACGTTGCGTATCGTAACGAACATAGTATGCCGCTGGCTGATCCGGGTTGATCGAGAGCGCAAGACCAAACTGATCATCGCCGATCAGGTTGAGACCATTCAGGTTGATGTTCAGATCGGTTTTCAGATGGAAATCGCCATTACCAAATGATCCGATGTCAACCAGTTTCTGAAGCGTTGTTGAATACGGTTCGCTGCGCTGAATGATACGTTCTCGCGCATCGAAATAGTGATGCCAGTATGCGCCAATCAGATCAATGGGGATCTGCACGCACGCCTCAACAGCACGAGATGGCAATGCAGGATCGCTATTGACGATGGTTGTTTCGAGATCAATACGATTGGGATATTCGATCCATTTTTCGGTGGTCTGAATGCCCGTTACTCGATTTTCGCGGGTTATCATTAGCGCGTTGTTAAGACGTTCCATGCGCGCAATGCCAGCGCTCCGCGGGTTCAATACCGGGTTCCCGCGCGGATCGAAGAGATGCACCGCCAGATCGTCGCCCGTAGGGAGTGTGAACGTTCGACCCTGCACGCCTATGCGCACAAATCTGCCGGTCTGCCGGTCGAACACCAGCGTCAATCCATCGCGCGTTTGCAGCGTGATCGCTTCGTCCGCGTCGGTTGCCGATGCCGCGACATCTGCGGGTGTCGCAGTTGGCGCAACGGCGGAAGCAGGCGGCGCGCTTTCGGTTGTTGCGCGGGGCGCACTTACCGGCAATGCTGGCGACTCCGCTGGAAGCGATCGTCCCGACCCACAGAAGGAGAGCAACGACAGCGCCAGTGACAATCCGAGTGCGCATCTCACTCCGGCATTCAGGAACAGCGTGTGCATCGGATCACACTCCTCCGTGTGTCAGCACTCAACGACTCGGAGTAATCTGCACCTGCGCCGTCATATTCCAGCGCAGACGGTCATCCATGCGATCCGGGGTGATAATGACGGTGTAAAGCGTCACATCACCGTCCTGGCTGCGTCCCAGCGGCTTGATGCCGGTCACTTTGCCGGGGATTTCAAGGTCTGGCAGTGAACTTAACCGGATGATTGCGGAATCGCCTTCGCGCAGGCGCGTAACGCCCAGTTCGCTCAGGTTGGTGGTTTCGATGCGCCAGGTGCGCGCATCCGCCAGGCGCACCGCAACCAAAGACGGATCGGCCATTTCGCCGACCCTGACATTGAGTGCGGCGACCATCCCCGGCATCGGCGCGCGCAAGATAGCGCGTTCGAGCGCCCGTTCCGCCTGTTCGAGCGCAGCCTGCGCTTCCTCGATGCGCGCCCGCGCCGCGGCTGCTTC
>DAOTWI010000813.1:0-2595 GCA_034436075.1 Roseiflexus sp. | reverse complement strand
GGCGGTCGAAGCCCTCGAACAGGCGCTGCGCCGCCACACCAGCACCACGCAGATCAGCGCCAGCGCCCCAGCCGGTGCGCCGCCGGTTCCGGCAGCGCCGCCGGAAGAACCGCATCCGGTCGAACAGGCGCTGGCGCCCGATCTGATCAAAGCGCCAATGCAGGAAGCCCTGACGCGCATGAACGAACTCAACAATCTGCACGAAATCGCCCGGTTGTTGAACAACTGGAGCAGTGCGCGACCGTGGCTGCGCCGTCCGGCGTTGGGGCGCCTGGCAGCGATCCGTCAAACCAGACATCGCAACATCTACTGGTACACCCTGCGCGTGTTGTACGAGACGCGCGAGCCGGCGCAGAACGCAGAAGAACCAGATTACCAGATGACGAAGAACTCGCTGGAGCGCGAGCCTGGACGCTGGGAAGTGCCGATTCCGCCGCAGCACGAGTTCAAGAACCACCCAGGCGGTGTTGTGCGCATTCCCGGTTCGACGCGTGTGGTTCTCTGCGATGACTGTAAAGGAATCGGACGCACCATCTGCCCGCGCTGCAACGGCAATCGGCGTATTCCTGCGCCTGCCGACCCTGCGCCGCCAGCTGAACCGGCAACCAGTGCAGCGGCAACGGTCGCCGCACCTGCGTCTGCCTCTGCACAGGTTGCCGCAGCGCCACGCCTGATCCCATGCCCCGATTGCCAGGGAAGCGGCGGATTGCACTGCCGGCGCTGCGATGGAACTAGCCGCCTGATTGTTCACAAGACCATCCGCTGGCGCCGTCAGGCGACAACGATGACCGACCACGACGATCTGACGAAGATTGATGAGCAGTGGTTACAGCGGCACTGCCAGAAGCGCAGCATCTACTGCGAGCAGGCGAACGGCGGGTTTCGCTCTGAATGGCGCCTCGTGCCGGGCATTCGTGCGATGATCGAAGCGGCGGAAGAGCGCCTGAACCCCGATACGCGGATTGTGCTGAGCGAAGTGTCGATCCATTTCATTCCCATTACTGAGATCGTGTTCGATCTCGGTGAATGGAAAATCGTAAAAGCCGCCGGGCGTAAAGGTTCGACACGCGAACCGGTGCTCTACCGCTGGTACATTTATGGCTTCGAGAACCTGCTGCCCGATGACCGGCGTTTTCTGAACCGGGATCGGATCGTTGCAGCGGCGGCGACCGGCGTGAGCATTGCGCTGATCGTGGCGCTGATCGTGATGCTGGTGATGTGATTGCACGCCCGCAACTAATGGTTTTTGCATCGTTATTCCGCTATCCGCCTTGCAGCCCGGCGGCTGAAGCCGCGGGCGCCTGCTGCAAAGCCCGCCTTTGCGGGCTAGACGTGGCGATACCGGAGTATGTTCTCAAACTTCATACGTTGCGGGCTATAGATCGGCGCGGGCGGGTGCGGGCGCCTGTATGCTACAATTCGCTCTGTGGCGTCAGGTCTTTATGCAGCTCACCCGATGATCTCGCCATCTCACCATTCCCTCCTTGAGGCGCTGACGCCGCTCTTCGATGCGCTTGCGCGCGCGGGCGGGCGTCCGCTGCTGGTTGGCGGAGCAGTGCGCGATCTGCTGCTCGGTCTGCCGCCGACCGACATTGATGTGGAGGTCTACGGCATCGACGGGCAACGCCTCGCCGCTGCGCTCGCGCCATTCGGGCGGGTTGATGCTGTCGGGCGATCCTTTGGCGTGCTGAAGGTGCGGCTCGCAGGATACGACGTGGACGTGACGCTGCCGGTGCGCCACCATCCGGTTGCTGATGATGAACCGGGCGCATTGCCGGAGTACGACCCGTCGTTGACGCCGCGCGAGGCGCTGGCGCGCCGTGATTTTACGATCAACGCGCTGGCGCTGACGCCATCCGGCGACATCGTCGATGAGTTCGGCGGTCGCGCCGACCTCGAAGCGCGGCTGTTGCGCCACACGTCCGAGGCGTTTGGCGATGATCCGTTGCGCGTGTTGCGCGCGATGCAGTTTGCCGCGCGCTTCGACATGCGCCTGGCGCCAGAGACGGCGGCGCTCTGCCGCACCCTGCTTCCTGCATCCGCCAGACTTCCGCTCGACCGTATCTGGCGCGAGTGGCACAAATGGGCGACGCTTGGCGCCCATCCCTCTGCCGGACTGCGCGCCCTTGATGAGTCGGGATGGCTGGCGCTCTACCCTGAACTTGCCGCGTTGCAGGGCTGTCCGCAACACCCGCACTTTCATCCCGAAGGGGACGTGTGGATTCATACATTGTATGTGTGCGACGCGGCAGTGCAGATCGCCGAACGTGAGGCGCTGGATGCGCGTGATCGCGCGGTGCTGCTGTTTGCGGCGCTGTGCCACGATCTCGGCAAGCCGTCCACCACCGTGGTCGAAGAGGATGGCATTCCACGCAGTCCCGGTCATGCAGCGGCAGGTGTGCCGTTGACCCAGACGTTTCTGGCGCGCATCGGAGCGCCGCACTGGATCGAACGCCTGGTGACGCCGCTGGTGCGCGAGCACCTGGTCCACGTCCATACCCCGGCAACGCCGCGCGTCGTGCGTCGCCTGGCGAATCGTCTCGCGCCAGCGACTCTGGTGCAGTGGGAACGCCTGGTCGAAGCCGACGCACGCGG
>DAOTWI010000812.1:0-4357 GCA_034436075.1 Roseiflexus sp. | reverse complement strand
CCCTACGCGCCCATGTCATTTGAACGCCGTTTCACAATTTCTCAGCCACCGTCTTGGCTTGCAGGAAGAGGAGCAGATAATCGCGCCCGCCCGCCTTCGAGTCAGTGCCCGACATGTTGAAGCCGCCGAACGGGTGTGCGCCGACCATCGCGCCGGTGATCTTGCGGTTGAAGTAGAGGTTGCCGACGTGAAACTCGTCACGGGCGCGTTCCAACCGCTCGCGCAGGCGCGAGTAGACCCCGCCGGTCAGACCGTACTCGGTGTTGTTGGCAATCGCCAGCGCCTCGTCGAAGTCGCGCGCCTTGATGAATGCCAGCACCGGACCGAAGATCTCTTCCTGGGAAATGCGCGCATTCGGATCAACATCGGCGATGATCGCCGGCGGCACGAAGAATCCGTCGTCCGGCGCCTCGCCGCTGAACGCCAGGCGTCCCCCTTCACGCTGCCCTTCTTCGATGTACCAGCGGATCTTCTCGCGTGAACGTTCGTCGATCACCGCGCCCATGAACGTCCCGCGCTGCGCCGGATCGCCGACCGTCAACCCGCCGGTCAGTTCCACCACCCGGTCGAGCAATTCATCGTACACTGGCGCAACTGCAACGACCCGCGAGCAGGCGGAGCACTTCTGCCCCTGGAACCCAAAGGCGGAGGCGACGACCCCGGACGCAGCGGCTTCCAGGTCTGCCGTTTCGTCCACAATGATCGTATCCTTGCCCCCCATTTCGAGGATCGTGCGCTTGAGCCATTTCTGACCGGGGTGCACTTTTGCAGCGCGCTCGAAAATGCGAATACCAACCTCCTTCGAGCCGGTGAAGCCGATGAAGCGCGTCAGCGGATGATCGACTAGCGTATCGCCGACGCTGCTGCCGGGACCGGGGAGGTAGTTGACGACGCCGGGAGGCAACCCGCACTCCTCCAGGATGTCCATAAACTTCGCCGCAATGATCGGCGAGGTCGAGGCGGGCTTGAGCACAATCGTGTTACCGGCGACGACCGGCGCGGTCACCAACCCGACCATAATGGCAAGCGGGAAGTTCCATGGCGGGATGGCAACCCCGGCGCCGAGCGGGATGTAGGTCAGGCGGTCGTCTTCGCCAGGGATGGGGTAGAGCGGCTGCGGTTCGCTCAGGCGCAGCATTTCGCGCGCATAGAACTCGCAGAAGTCGATTGCTTCGGCGACATCGGCATCCGCCTCAGCCCAGCTTTTGCTTACCTCGTAAATGATCCAGGCATTCAACTCGAAGCGACGCGCGCGCATGGCGGCTGCCGCCTTCAGCAGCAGGTCGACGCGCTGCTCCACCGGTACGCGACGCCATTCGGCGAAGCGGCGGTGCGCGGTTTCGATGGCGCGCTGCGCCAGCGCCACATCGGCGCTCGCTGCATACCCGACGACCTCCGCAGGACGCGCGGGGTTGACCGAAGCGATCGTGGCGCCGGTCGTGATGCGTTCGCCGTCGATAATCAGCGGGTAGGTGCGCCCAAACTGCGCCCGCACGTCCGCCAGCGCCTGCTCCATCGCGGCAACATTGGCGGGGTCGTTGAAATCGGTGAGCGGTTCATTACGAAAAGGCGGGAGGTTCATACGCTTCCTCCTGTAGTGCGCTTGCGATAAAAGGCATTATACACGACTCGCCCTCCCGACATGGCGGAAGGGGACACGGATCCACGCGGATACGACGGATGCACACGGATCGTTGCATGACAGTAAGGATCAATCCGTGTGCATCCGTCCCGATCCGTGGCAATCCGTGTGCGCTCACGCGCCCTGTCAACCGAATCGTCCGGCGATGACCGTCACTGGTCTCACAATTGCCCTCGCCACTGATAATTTGTTGCAACACGCCGTTCTTAAGAGCGTATGGATGGATGTCGAGTGAGTGGTGTGATCTGATTGAGGAGGAACACGTGTCGCGCATCTCACGCAAAACAACGCTCATTGGCGCGGTCGCGGCGCTGGTGCTGATCGGCGCGCTGGCGGCGGGGTTCGTCTTGCTGCGCCCGCAGCAGACCGACGCCTGGGAGTTCATCGGTCCAAACCGGTCGGGAATCGTGACGCTGGCGTTTGATCTGGCCACGCCGACCACGCTGTATGCAGGGGCTGATGATGGCGTATACAAAAGTGAGGACGGCGGCGTGACCTGGCGCACCGCCAGCAGACGCTTGCCGGGGGTGCAGACGCTCGCCGTCGATCCGGCAGCGCCGACCACAGTGTATGCCGGAACCGAGAACGGCGTCTACAAGAGCGACGACAGCGGCGCCACCTGGCGCGCCATCAACAATGGATTGGGGGAACGTCCTGCTGCCTATGCGCTGGCGCTTGACCCGACGAACAGCCGGATCGTCTATGCCGGAACCAGGAACGGCGTGTACAAGAGTGAGGACGGCGGCGCCGCCTGGCGCGTGGTCGAGCAAACAGGTCGTGTCTCCGCTCTGGCGATCGACCCGGCATCACCCGCAACGCTGTATGCCGGCGGCAAATGGCGGGGCGTGCGCAAGAGCGTCGATGGCGGCGCGACCTGGCGCAGGACCGACACTGGTTTTGGCGACTGGTCCTACGTGAACGCACTGCTCATCGATCCCGCCAATACGCGAGTGATCTTTGCCGGAACCGACAACGGCGTGTACAAAAGCGAGAACGGCGGGGAAACCTGGCGTGCGCTGAACGATGGTCTGCCTGACATTGTTGAGCGTGGTGATCGCACCGTCACGCGATTATTCATCGATCCAGCGGGGGTGGTGTACGCCAATGTACACAGAAACATCTACCGCAGCGCCGATAGCGGCGCCTCCTGGAGCAAAGTCGAGGTTTCTGCGCCTGCGCCGCGTGCTGGGGTTGAAGACTGGTTTCGCCTGGTGGTGGTTGATCCGCAGACGCCTGCCACGCTCTATGTTGCAAAGGGGATCCTGAATTATGGTCTGTTTCGCAGCACCGACGGCGGCGCAACGTGGCGACCGATCGGCTTAGGCTCCGACATCCTGAGTCTGGCGCTGACACCGTCATCGCTCTACGCCGGAACCTACGGCAGCGGGGTGTATCGCAGCGACGATCGCGGCGTCACCTGGCGCGCGGTCAGCGACGGGCTGACCCACTGGTCCGTCCCGGCGCTGGTCGTAGACCCGACCGCGCCGACGACGCTCTATGCTGGAACCGGCGACGGGGTGCACAAAAGCCTTGATGGCGGGGAGACCTGGCGCACCGCCGGGTTGGGCGGACAGCAGGTGAATACGCTGGCATTCGACCCGAGGCGCCCGGCGACCCTCTACGCTGGCGCCGCAAGCGTGTTTGTCAGCGAGGATAGCGGCGCAACCTGGCGCGCCGCCGGGTTGCGTGACAAGGGAGTGTTCGCGCTGGCATTCGACCCAACCGCGCCCACAACGCTCTACGCCGGAACCTACGGCAGCGGCGTCTATCGCAGCGACGACGGCGGGGAAACCTGGCGCGCGGTCAATACGGGGCTGGGCGAACGCACCGTGCTGGCGCTGGCCATCGCACCAACCACGCCGTCCACGCTGTTTGCGGGAACAGCAGACGGCAGGGTCTTTCGCAGCGCCGACGGCGGCGCGACCTGGCGCGAGGTTGCCAAAGCAGGGCATAGCGGTGATGAATTGGTGTACGCCCTGGTCATCGACCCGGCGGCGCCCACGACGATCTATGCGGGAACGCAGGATAACGTGCTGAGAAGTAAGGACGGCGGGTCAACCTGGAGCAGAAATGAATCATTGGACACAGGATTTGCAACATATGCGCGCGTTCTGGTCATTGACCCATCACAGCCAGCGACGATCTATGCCGGAACGTGGCGCGGCGTGCATCGGCATGTGATCGACAGCAAGCAGGGGTGGGAGCCATTGCCGTGAATGGTACGCCTGTTAACGCCGGGATCACAATGAGCGGCAACATCACCCGTACGCCGATATCGAGCGCAACGGCGCCGAGGCGCGCCCGCACGACTGCGCGCGAGGTGTTGTCTCCCAGAAAAACGAAGTTGGGCGTCTCGTAAGGGTCGATCGGTCCGCTGAAAGCGGTGTAGTCGCGCAGTGCGCCGCTCAGGACGGTCACGCCATTCCGGTCGAGCGTGTAGCGATCCCCCCGGATGGTCAAAGCGTAGACGGCAAATTGGGTGGCGTCGACTGCCGCACCCTCAGCCTGCGTAAACAGGTCGGGTTCCACGCCTCCCTCCTGCGCCCACACCCGATCGTCCCAGAACCCCAGTTCAATGCCGCGCCGGTCGCTCGCCAGCAGGGTGACGCTCCAGCCAGCGCGGTCGTCAAGACCGTCGCCGTTGTCGTCGGACGGCAGGCGGCGTTCTTCGATGATCTGCAAGGCGAAGCGGAGCGTAAACCCCGCATGCCGGTC
>DAOTWI010000811.1:0-2613 GCA_034436075.1 Roseiflexus sp. | reverse complement strand
TCCGGCATGCCGCCTAGTGCGCCATTCGCGCTAGCGCGCGCCGCCCCCTCAACCGCCAGCGCCTGATACAACGCCGCCATCCGCGCCGCCGCCGAGTCGATCAGATCAAGCGCCTCGGCATCGCTCAGGCGACGCCGGAGCAGGGCGCCGGCGTTGCGCCGCTTTTCCAGCACCTGACCGTTCAGCCCGCGCCGGTACATGCGACCATGACGCATCAGCGCCCACAACCGGCCGCCGCGATCATACGTCAGCACCTCATACGTACCGAACATGACGCTGATTGCACCGGGTTTGGCGCTGATTGTCACCTGTTCGCCATCAATTGTGAAATGAAAGACCATCGCTGAATTTCCCGGAGATAGCAGTAGTGAGGTGCATGGTTCATCATAGGACACCTCGAATGCTCTTGTGGAAAAGAAGTATGCGCAACAGAGTTAAGGATGCACTACCCGGCGCAAAACGTGCTATACTGCGGCGCGTGTATTCCAACAGGAGCGTTCCATGCGGATTTATAAAGCCAAGGCGCCGATGCGGATCGGCTTTTTCGGCGGCGGCACTGATGTCAGCCCGTATGCCGAAGAGCACGGCGGCAAGGTGCTCAACTGTACAATTGATAAATATGTGCGCTGCATGCTGCGCCCCAGCAGAGAACCGGGGATTACCGTCCGCTCGCTCGACCTGGAAGAGGTCAGCCGCAAGACGACCGGGCACTGGGATGGGCGGCTCGATCTGCCGCAGGCGGTGCTCGACGCTGCCATGCCGCCGTCCGAAGGCGTCGAGGTGATCATGTTCTCTGATGTGCCGCCCGGCTCCGGGCTCGGCTCATCATCGGCGCTGGTCGTCAGCATGCTGAAGTTGATCGGCGCCGCCTATCAGATCAATCTCGACCCGCATACGCTGGCGGAACTCGCCTACCGGATCGAGCGCGTCGATCTGGGGATCCCCGGCGGGCGGCAGGATCAGTACGCAGCGGCGTTCGGCGGCATGTGCGTCTATCACTTCGGCAACGGGCGCGTCATTGTCGAGCCGGTGCTGAATGATCCAACCGCACTGCTCGAACTGGAGAGCTGCCTGCTCCTCGGCTACATCGGCAGCCGCAAATTGCTCACGCAGCATCTGGTGGATGATCAGGTGCGTCGCCTGAAGGAAGGCGATACGTTGCGCTACCACGACGAAACCAAAGCCTTCGTCGACGAAGCGGTTCGTCTGCTGCGCGGCTTGCGGATCGCCGACTTTGGCAGGCTGCTACACGATGCGTGGGAGGTGAAGAAAGCCTTCTCGCCATACATCGCGCCGCCGGAGGTCGAAGACATCTATGCGCTGGCGCGCCGTCACGGCGCGTGGGGCGGCAAGATCACCGGCGCTGGCGGCGGCGGGTTTATGGTCTTCGCATGCCCCTTCGACCGGCGGCTCGAACTCGAGCGGGTGTTGATCGAAGCCGGGGTGCAGATCCGCCACTTCTCGTTCACCACGCAGGGTGTGCATGCCTGGGCCGTCGAGGTAGAGGAGCGGTCGCAGCATCAACCAACCAGTGGATGACTGTCACCGGCGCCCTCTACTCCTCACGGGTGTAGATTTTTCTGGCAAACCCTCACGTTGCATCACCTGTTTTTGGGCGTCAGAATACCTCAACCCCCTCTCCGGCTCTGCTGGAGAGGGGGTAGGGGGGTGAGGAAGAAAACACCCCTCGCGCCTGAGAAACTCCGGGTGATGGTCATCTTTGCTGCACGCCACCGCAGCGATCAGCCCGCGCCTGGGGGGCGGGGAGCAATGCGATTGCTCCCGAAACCGATCAGGTGAGAGTCATCTGCGCCGTGCCCGCCCCCGCCCGACGGTAATAGTTTGAATAATTATTCCGCTATCCGCCTTGTAGCCCGGCGACTAAAGTCGCGGGCTACGGGTGCGAAGCCCGCCTGCGCGGGCTTCACCGGGCGATACCGGATTATTTTCTCAAAAACCATCATGTCCACGCGGCGCGTGGCGTCTTGATGCAGCGCCCACTTATCAGGGAACGATGCAATCACCCAACGCGACACGCGGATCACATGGCGATAGTGGATTCATTTCTCGAACACCATCAATCGTTGAACATCTTGAGAACTTCTCTCGCCTCTCGCCTCTCGCCTCTCGCCTCTCGCCTCTCGCCTCTCGCCTCTCACCTCTCACCTCTCGCCTCTCACCTCTCACCCCTCACCTCTCACCTCTCGCCTTTATGGTATCATAACACCCATGAATCTCTTACTCGCCATCGCTCCCGAAGTTCAGGCGGCGCTTGATGTCAGGCAGCCGGTGGTTGCGTTGGAGAGTACGGTTATCTCCCACGGGTTGCCGTACCCGCACAACCTGGAACTGGCGCGCGCCATGGAGCAGGAAGTGCGCGATGGCGGCGCAGTGCCAGCGACCGTCGGGATCGTGGCGGGCGCGCCGACCGTCGGCATGGACGCAGCGGCTATCGAGCGTTTCGCCCGAACTGACCCGCAGTATCGCCCATCGAAAGTCTCGCGGCGCGACCTCGGGCATGTGATCGCAGCAGGCGGCGATGGTGCAACGACGGTCGCCGCGACAATGGCGCTCGCGCATCTGGCAGGAGTGCAGGTGTTTGCCACTGGCGGG
>DAOTWI010000810.1:0-6978 GCA_034436075.1 Roseiflexus sp. | reverse complement strand
CGCCTCTCACCTCCCACCTCTCCCTTCTTGCCTCCCACCTCTCTCCTCTCCCCTCTCACCTCTCTCCTCTCACCCTTATTGTATCTCTCCCCTGTATAATCTGTTATTGATCCACCGTCTACGAGGACAGGGACGCCATGAAGACAACACGCGAGCGCATTGAGGACCTGCGCCGGCGACGTGAGCGCGCACGCACGACCGATCCGCAGGCTGCCGAGAAGCAGCACGCGCGCGGCAAAATGACCGCCCGCGAGCGCATCGAAAAATTGCTCGATCCGGGTTCATTTGTGGAACTCGACGCCTTTGCGGTTCACCGCACGACCGCCTTCGGCATGGATCGGCACAAGCCGCTTGGCGATGGCGTGATCACCGGCTATGGAACCATCGATGGCCGTCACGTCTGCCTCTTCTCCCAGGATTTCACGGTGTTCGGCGGGTCGCTTGGCGAAGTGTTCGCCGAGAAGATCTGCAAGGTCATGGATCTGTCGCTGCGCATGGGTGTGCCGTGCATCGGCTTGAACGACTCCGGCGGCGCGCGCATCCAGGAAGGAGTGGTCAGTCTTGGCGGCTACGCCGAGATCTTCTACCGCAATGTGATGGCTTCCGGCGTGGTGCCGCAACTGTCGGTGATTGCCGGTCCATGCGCCGGCGGCGCGGTCTATTCGCCCGCCATGACCGACTTCATCCTGATGGTCAAAGGCAGTTCGCAAATGTTCATCACCGGTCCCGATGTGATCAAGACCGTGACCGGCGAGGACGTCGGCTTCGAGGAGTTGGGCGGGGCGATGACGCACAACTCGCGCAGCGGCGTGGCGCACTTTGCCGCCGATAGCGAAGAGGAAGCCTTCGATCAGTTGCGGGCGCTGCTTTCGTTCCTCCCCGCGAACAACCTGGAAGACCCGCCGTTCGTTCCGACCGACGACGATCCCGACCGCATGGACGAGAACCTGCAAACAATCATTCCCGACAATCCGCGCAAGCCCTACGACATGCTTCAGGTGATCGAAGCCGTCGTTGACGAAGGCAGTTTTCTCGAAGTGCAGCCGTTCTGGGCGCGCAACATCATCATCGGCTTTGCGCGGCTCGACGGGCACGCCGTGGGGATTGTCGCCAATCAACCGGCGCACCTGGCTGGCACGCTCGACATCGATTCATCGGTCAAGGCAGCGCGCTTCGTGCGCTTCTGCGACGCCTTCAACGTCCCGCTGATCACCTTCGTCGATGTGCCCGGCTTTCTGCCCGGCACGCAGCAGGAATATGGCGGCATCATCCGGCACGGCGCCAAACTGCTGTACGCCTACTGCGAAGCGACGGTGCCGAAACTGACGATCATCACGCGCAAAGCCTACGGCGGCGCCTACGACGTGATGGCGAGCAAGCACATCCGCGCCGACTTCAACGTCGCCTGGCCCACCGCCGAGATTGCCGTCATGGGCGCCGATGCCGCCGTCAAGATCATCTTTCGCCGCGAACTGGCGCAGGCCGCCGACCCGGTGACGCGCCTGACTGAACTGGTCGAGGACTATCAGAACCGCTTCGCCAACCCCTACATCGCCGCCGAGCGCGGGTACCTCGACGATGTCATCGAACCGCGCGAAACGCGACCGGCGCTGATCCGCGCGTTGCGCCTGGCGCGCGGGAAGCGCCAGAACCTGCCGCCGCGCAAGCACGGGAATATTCCTTTGTAAGTGCTGAACCGCCGTTTTCTCGGTCAAATGCGCTCCCTCCTTTGCCCTCTTCTCTCGCAAGGAGAGAAGGGGGCTTTCTGTCTCGAAAAGGCGGTCTTGCAGATCGCTTGCTCCTGGAAAAGGTATCGAATTAGTTATGCTCGCGGTATATCATACGGGGTGACATCGTCCGCTGCGCTGCAACCGTGCAGGACAGCATTCCGCACAGGCATTCAAGGACATCAGTGGAGGAATCTATGCACGACAATCCGCCATCGTCGGATCGCGCCAACAACGTCTTGACAGGGCTTGCTTCAGCGGAAATCGCCAGAGATTTGGAACAATCGCAAATTGGCAAATATCATGCCAAAGGCGGTCATGGATTTGCGGCTGAAGATGCCAATGCGCTTGGCGACAAACTGCAATTGAGAAGTGTTGAGGCGACAGGAATAACCAACGGCGCCAACGGTTCGGATCGGATTGTCGATGGAATTGCAATCCAAACCAAGTATTTCCGGAAACCGTATGAGACCATCAACGCCGCATTTGACGACAAGACGGGTTTGTACCGGTATCAGGGACAGATGCTGGAGGTTCCCGCTGACCAGTATGATGAGTGTGTGAGGCTTTTTCAGAAAAAAATCGCTCAGGGAAAAGTGCCAGGCGTCACTGATCCCAATGAAGCGACAAACATCGTAAGGAAAGGATATATCACATACAAACAGGCGCGCAACATCGCGCGAGCCGGTAACGTTGACTCACTCCTGTTTGATGTCCGGACGCAGTCGATCACATCGACGTATATGTTCGGCATTTCGTTTGCGGTTGATTTCGCATGGCGCATATGGAATGGCGATAAACCGGAGGAAGCAATCCAAGGTGCAATTCAAAGCGGCATGATTACAGGCGGTAGAACGCTTATCAGCGGTGTCATCTCTGCTCAGGCGCTGCGCACGCGCATGGCTGCCGCAGGCGCAGTCGTAGTGCGCAACGGCGTGAGAACCGTCGCCTCGACGGATCTCGGCAGAAGCGCTGTTCACCACATTGCCTCGGCATCGCTCGGAAAACCCGTCTACGGCGCAGCGGCAACCAATCACGTTGCGAAACTGCTTCGCACGAATGCGATTACATCCGTGGTCAGTTTAGCCGTATTGACGGCGCCGGATGTGTACCACGCCGCCATCAGGCGTGATAGGTCGTGGTCTCAGGTCGCAAAAAACATGGCTGTCAACGGAGCGGGCATCGTTGCTGGCACTGGAGGATGGTTCGCCGGAGCAGCGGCAGGAGCAGCAATCGGGAGCGTCGTTCCGGGCATTGGCACGGCGATAGGCGGGATTGTCGGCGGAGTATGCGGGGGAATTGTGGGCGGCGTCGCTGGAAGCAGTGGCGCAAAAATGGCGCTGGATCAGTGTATCGAAGATGATGCTGTCAAAATGGTGCAACTCCTTCAATCCGCTATTGCGGAACTGGCAAGCGATTATCTCTTATCCGAGCACGAATATGCGGAACTGATGACGGAAGTCCAACAGACCATTTCTGATGCGTGGCTCAGAGAGATGTACCGGTCAGGATCATCAGGCGGCGCAGATACTGCTCGCAAGCAGTTTGCCTACAGATCCTTCGACTATCGATGCCGGCGAATTGTCTTGAGGCGGTCCAGGGTCACGCTGCCGGACCCCGATCAGGTGCTGAATTGTGTTGCGCATATCGCTGAAGCATGAACGACCCGGGATGATGGCATCGCGCAAGAACCGGCGAATGAATGTCTAAATGCCAGGACTTACGCAGTGGCGCGTTTTCTGGCTCCGCCAAGGACTGCGGCAGTGTGCCGCTCCTGATTAAGGTGGTGTGTTGCGGCGGCTTCGCCGCCGCAACACACCACCAAAGAAGACAAGTACCGCTCTGCCGAAGGCAAACAAAGCTGGTACGCGGCTCCTCTGTGAGGTGACTGCCCCGCGAAGGCGGGCTTCGCATCCCGTAGCCCGCGGCTTCAGCCGCAGGGCGGATAGGCGGATAGCGGCATCATGACTCAAACTCCATCAGCCGCCGGGCGGATAGCCTCCACCCTCCGCCAGATTCCCTATTGCCTCTGGTTATGGAGTCATGCTAAGATGGAAGGCGTGCGCGATCCGTTGCGCAGCAGGTTGCACCATGCATGCGCCACGCAGGGGTGGAGAAGTATGGCGAACGTGAGTCACGATGCCGATCCAGGAGAGCGCGTCGTTGAGTTGCATTTGCCCAGCCGACTAGGGTACGAGAAAGTTGCGATGGACGCCGCAGCCTCGATTGCGCGGCGCATGGGGTTTAGCGCGGATCGCATCGATGGGCTGCGCACCGCTCTGGCGGAGGCGGTGACGAATGCTATCGAGCACGGCAATGCCCACGACGATGGCATGCGCGTGCTGGTCATTCTGACGGTGCGACCGTCCGAACTCGTCGTCAGTGTTGCCGATCAGGGATGTAAGACGATTGACCAATCGCAGCTTGCGCCGGCGCCCCGGATCGAAGACTCATTCGCCCGCGCCGATAAAGGCGGCTGGGGCATCTGGCTGATCCGCGAGTTGATGGACGAGGTGGAGTTTACCACAGCGCCAACTGGTGGCAATCAGGTGCGGATGGTCATTCATCTCGAGAAACAAGCGTAACCTATGTACAACGCATCTTCCTCTCTCTCGATAGAGTTGTCGATTCCTAGCGAGTTTGGGTATGAACGAGTTGTGCGCGAAGCTGTTGCCTCATTTGCGCGTCGTATCGGCTTGAATAGCGAGCAGGTCGACGATCTGAAGACGGCTGTCAGCGAGGCATGCCTCAACGCGATTGAACACGGCAATGCGCAGATGCCAGGGATGCGCGTCGATGTCAATTGTGTCTGGGAAAACGATGGTCTGACCGTCAGGGTCCTGGATCACGGATTGAAACGATATACCGGTCACGTGGCGCCCTGCATTGCATGCAAGGTGCACGGCGAAGCGCCGCTGCGCGGCATGGGGTTGCACCTGATCGCGCAACTGGTCGATACGTGCGGTTTCGAGACGTCACCCGACGGCGGCAATGTGTTATATATGCGTATGCACACCCGTTCGAGGGCGTAGTGGACGCGATGGGCGCCTGGCCACGGTTGTCGGGGAGTGTGGGCGCGATGGGCGGATCATCGCGTCAATGCTGGGATGAGGAGCAGGGGCATGCTGGACGATGATTTGAGTGTGCATATTCGCGAGCGTGAAGGGGTGGCAATTATCGATCTGGTCGGCGATGTAACGACCTTCGCTGAAGAAAAGATTACCGGCGCCTATAACGAGGTTTCGCGCAAAGGCGCGCGCAACATTTTGCTCAATTTTCGCCAGAACGATTATATCAACAGCGCCGGCATCGCTATCCTGATCGGGGTCGTCACCGAAGTCAATCGAAACAACCAGCGACTGGCAGTCAGCGGGTTGTCGCAACATTTTCAGAAAATCTTTCGCATGGTCGGTCTGGCGCAGTATATCGATATTTATCAGGACGAAGACGAGGCGATTCGCGGCTTGAACGCCGCAATGGCCTGAATCTGCGGGTAGCGATGGACGGCTTTTTCTTGTTCGTTCTTTTTGCGGCGCTTCTGTTGCTCGCCGCCTATCTGTTGTGGCGCTATTGGGCTGCGTTGACAGTGGCGACGCCGGAAGAGGAGCGTTTCGAGAAGCGTATCGCCGCTTTGAACGAACGCCAGGCGCACCGTTACAGCGACGAGGAACTGGCGGCGCCGGTCACCGAAGAGGATGCCTGGCGCACGATGGTCGAACGTGGGCGGCGCGCAACCCGGCGTGAACGCGCGACGGGCGATCTGATGCGTCGCCGCGCCAGGAAGAGCCTGCCAGAGCAGACGCCGCGCCTGTTGCCTGCGCGCCGCGTCACAACGTCCCTTCCCGATGAGGAGTGATTGCTGGCGGAGCAAATATCAGCAATGCCGCACTGCCAAGCAACGCTCCGATCAGGTATGGCGCCGCCGTTCCCGCCTGATCAAAACTGACCCCCGCTATCACCGGACCGGCGATCATCGTCAGGTTGAGCAGCGCCGCCGTTCCACCCATCAGGCGCCCCTGATCGGCGGGTGATACCCGCAGCGAGAGCAGGCTGGTCAGCGCCGGGATCGCCAGGCCGCTGCCGAACGCAATCAGCCCCACCGAGGGGTAGAGCATCCACGCCGCTGGCGCCAGACCGGTTGCACCCAGGGCGCATGCCATCACGGCCATTCCAGCGCGCGCCAGGCGCATATCTCCCAGCCAGCGCTGCATAAGTCCCAGCAGCAACCCCTGGGTGGCCGCCGCGCATACGCCCACGAATGCAAAGAACAGCGCATTCTCGAACATGCCCCAGCCGAAGCGCGCGGCGGTAAAGAGCGGGAAGTTGCTGTACAGCCCCGAGAACGCCAGATTCAGCAATAGCACGACGATCAACAGGCGATGGATCGCCGCAATCCGCAGCAGGCTGATCAGGTTCGCCAACGGGTTGACCGCGCGCAGGAACACGCTTAACCGCGATTGCTCGGCGCTATCGGGCAGGAATGATCGGCGGCGTTCGGGCGTCAGTGACTCGGGGAGCAGGACGAGGGCAAACAGCGTATTCGCAAGCGCCAGTGCAGAAGCGACCAGCGCCGGGACGCTCAGACCGAAGAGGCTCAGCACCCCGCCCAACACCGGACCGACCATCAGCCCCAGACCAAACGCCGCGCCGACCAGCCCCAGACCGCGCACGCGGCGCTCCGGCGTGGTGCTATCGGCGATGTACGCCTGCGCAATGCTCAGATTGCCGCCGGTGACGCCGTCGATGAGCAGCGCCAGCGCCAGCAGCGGCAGGCTATCGGCGACTGCCAGGAGCAGGTACGCCAGCGCGGTTCCGCTCAGGCAGGCGATCAGCACCGGACGGCGACCAAACCGATCCGACAGGCTTCCCAGCATCGGACCGACAAGAAACTGCGCTGCCGCGTAGAGCCCGCTCAGCATGCCGACCAGCGTTGCGCCGGGAGCAACGCGCTGCACATAGAACGGCAATAGCGGCACGACCATGCCGTAGCCGGACAGATCAACGAAGACCGCCAGAAAAAGAATGGCAAGCGCGTTGCGTTTCATGCAATATTCATCGGCATCCTGGCAGAGACATCATAGCGCAAAAAAGGGTCCAGGCATGCATGGTCAGGCGGCAAGCAAGCGCGTCTCTGCTGCGATGCGCCTGGGCTGGCGACTGACTCCCCAACCCCCCGCATGCGGGGGGTGTCGGGCAGGCGTTCCGCCGGGCGTCCACCTGCGTGGACGCCGCCGTTCCCGTCCGCGTAGGC
>DAOTWI010000809.1:0-17047 GCA_034436075.1 Roseiflexus sp. | reverse complement strand
GCGGGCACGGCATGCGCCTGTGCCACGTTGCATTTATCGGCAGGAAGGAGAAAAAGAACGCCCTGACATTTTCACTCAGCGTGGTTTGCCTTTACTTAACCCGACTGCTTCAACCAGCTGCTTCATCTGCTCGTATCTGAGACATAACGACATCGCTGATCGTTGAGATGATATGGTACGTTTGCACGTTACCGTAATCATCTCGAAGCGCCGCACCCGGCTCCTAGCGCAACGGTTTTTCTCATCACCGCGCGTATTTGCTGGTCTCCCCGAGTAGATCCAAAACCTCTCGTTTCCCTCAGCTTACGACAGCCTTGTGCAGTACTATCGCTTGCCAGGTGCGGGTACGCCGGGTTGTTCAAGTGCTTGCCCTTCGCTGAGTTACTCTGTCAGGGCGGTAAAGATAGTATACTCCATGCCGGATGATTTTACAAGCCCTTAATATGATGCAATTCGATGCAGTTTGCTGTGCAAAGAATGTGCTTAAGGAATGGTACAATAACGGCGTCGCCGTATTGTTTGACCGCATCCGAACGCTGCGGTAGACTACAGACGCCATCGAACCCCTGGTCGGATTGAAGTCGTGTGTAAAAGATGAGGCAGTGAGGTCGCTGATGAGTACGCTGAATGAGAAGACGGCGTTCATTACGGGTGGCGGGCGCGGGATTGGGCGGGCGATTGCATTGACCTTCGCAGGCGCCGGTGCAGCCGTGGCTGTCGCCGGGCGCAACCGGGAGACGCTCGACGACGTGTGCGCGATTATCGAGCGGCGCGGCGGGCGCGCTGTCGCAGTTCCGTGCGATGTCGCCGATGCCATGCAGGTCTACACCGCTGTCAGTACGGCGCGCGCTGTGCTCGGTCCGTTCGATATTCTGGTGAACAATGCTGGCATTACGTATAGCGCCAAACTGACCGATACGGACGATGCACTGTGGGAGCGGGTCGTTCAGGTGAATCTCAACGGGGCGTATTATTGTTGCAAGGCGATTGTTCCCGATATGATTGCGCGCGGCGGCGGGCGAATTATCAATGTCGCGTCCATGGCGGCGCTCGTCGGGATGCCCTTCTCAGCCGCCTATAGCGCCGCCAAGCATGGGTTGCTCGGTCTGACGCGCTCGCTGGCGCTCGAGTTGCAACGTTACCATATTACGTCGAATGCGATCTGCCCTGCCTGGGTCGATACTGATATGATGGCGGATGCGATCAATGCACTGGCAGCGAAGACCGGTCGCACGCCGGAGGAAGCGCGTGAGGCGCTGCTGTCGCGCGGCGGTCAGCAACGCGCCATGTCGCCAGAGGAAGTCGCCATTACCGCCCTGCGTCTCGCCGGTCCCGACGGCGCCGCCACCAACGGCGAGACGATTGTGCTCCATTGAGACCTATGCCTGCATATCTTGTCACTGTTCGCTCACGCCACGATCCCGCTGCGCCCGATCATCTCTTTCTGCTCGACGGCGATCTCGATGGCGCGGCGGTTGCCTGCCTGACGACCGACCTGCTCCACGATCCGGTGGTGCAGGAAGCGTTCTGGACTTTGATCGATGATCTGGATGGGGAGCCAGTCGCCAGCGCCGATGGGACGCTCCTGGTCGAAATTGCGTACCGCCCCGGCGTGACCGACAATGAGGCGGAGAGTGTGCGCGTCGGCGCTGCCCGCCTCGGCATCGGCGGTCTGCACACGGTCAAGACGCTGCGACGCTACCGGGTGGCGCATCCGGGTGACGAGCGCGACCTGTACAACGACCTGATCCAGACCGTGTTGATGTTCCCTGCCGGTTCCGGCGCGGCTGAACGGCGCGCCTGGTATGCGCATTTGCTTCAGCCGCCTGCCGAACATGAGCCGTTCGTGGCGCACGTGCCGATCACAACCGCGTCGGACGATGATCTCATGCGCATCAGCCAGGAAGGCATCCTGTCGCTCGATCTGCATGAAATGCGCGCGATCCAGGCGTACTATCGCAGCGAGGGGCGTGAACCGACCGATGGCGAACTCGAAACGCTGGCGCAGACCTGGAGTGAGCATTGCAGCCATAAAACCTTCAAGGGGCGCGTGATCTACGCGAATCTCGTCCCGCCGGACGCCCGCGATGCAGCGTTGCCCGCAGAGGTCTATCCGGCATTGCACCAGTTAATGCGTGATGGCGAGATCGATAGTCTCATCCGCACATTTCTGATGGCGGCCACCCGGCGTGTGCTCGAACAGCGAACGGATCGCGATTTTGCGGTGATCTCGGCGTTTGTCGATAACGCGGGCATCGTGGCGTTCGATGATCATTACGAGGTCTCGTTCAAGGTCGAAACGCACAATCACCCCTCGGCGCTTGAGCCGTTCGGCGGCGCGAATACTGGCGTCGGCGGCGTGGTGCGCGATGTGCTCGGCGTCTCTGCGCAACCCATCGCCAATACCGATGTGTTGTGCTTTGGTCCGCTCGACCTGCCGCACACCGACCTCAGCCCTGGCGTGCTCCATCCGCGACGCATTGCAACCGGCGTGGTCGCCGGTGTGCGCGACTATGGCAACAAACTCGGCATCCCGACCGTGAATGGGGCGGTGCTCTATGATCGCGGGTATGTGGCGAACCCGCTGGTCTATTGCGGCACCGTCGGTCTGGCGCCGCGTGACGCTCATCCGCGCGCGGTTCGCCCCGGCGATGCCATCGTCGTGATTGGCGGGCGCACCGGGCGCGACGGCATTCACGGCGCGACCTTCTCATCGGTGGAGTTGACCCACACAACGGCGGAGGAGGTGGGCAGCGCCGTGCAGATCGGCGACCCGATCACGGAAAAGAAGATGATGGACGTCATCCTTCAGGCGCGCGACCGGAAACTCTACAGCGCGATTACCGATTGCGGCGCCGGAGGATTATCGTCGGCGGTCGGCGAAATGGGGGCGGAGTGCGGCGCTGAGGTGGAACTGGCGCGTGCGCCGCTGAAGTATGCCGGTTTGCAACCCTGGGAGATCTGGCTCTCCGAAGCGCAGGAGCGCATGGTGCTGGCGGCGCCGCCGGAGCGCCTGGCGGACCTGCTGGCGCTCTGCGCCAGCGAAGATGTGGAGGCGACCGTTATCGGGCGCTACACCGATACCGGTCGTCTGGTCGTGCGCTACAACGATGTGCTGGTTGTCGATCTGGCAATGTCGTTCCTCCACGATGGGCGACCGCAGCGGGTGCTGGAAGCGCACTGGCATGGCGTCGCATATCCTGAGCCACGACACGCCGACGACCGCGCCTACGCTGGCGCCGATGCCGCCTCCCTGCTGCTGGCATTGCTGGCGCATCCGAATATCGCCTCCAAAGAGCCAATCGTTCGCACCTACGACCACGAAGTCGGCGGGCGCACGGTCGCAAAGCCGCTTATCGGCGATGGACCCGGCGATGCTGCGGTGTTGCAACCGTTGCCGTCATCCATGCGCGGGATTGCGGTCGGGTGCGGCATCAATCCGCGCTATGGGCGGATCGACCCATACTGGATGGCGCTGGCATGCGTCGATGAGGCATTGCGCAACGTGGTGGCTGTGGGCGCCGACCCGACCCATGCCGCCATTCTCGACAATTTCTGTTGGGGCGATCCGCGCCTGCCGGATCGTATGGCTGGGTTGGTGCGCGCCGCTGCTGGCTGTTACGATGCGGCAGTTGCGTATGGCGCGCCGTTCATTTCCGGCAAAGATTCGCTCAATAACGAGTACCGCGACGCCGAAGGGCGCCGCACGCCGATCCCGCCGACCCTGCTCATTTCGGCGCTGGCGCCGGTTCCCGATATCCGGTGCGTGGTGACGTCGGATCTCAAGGAAACGGGCAACCTGGTCTATCTGGTCGGAATGACGAAGGCGGAGTTAGGCGGCGCTCATCTTTTTGATGCGCTGCCGCACTCATCGCTTTCGGCGGCAGTATCTCGCGCGCAAACGCACGTGCCCAGGGTGGACCTGGTGCAGGCGCCGCGTCTGATGGCGGCGCTGCACCGGGCGATTGCCGCCGGTCTGGTGCGCGCCTGTCACGATCTGAGCGAAGGCGGGTTGGGAGTCGCAGCAGCGGAAATGGCGCTCGCCGGCAATCTTGGACTCACGCTGGATCTGCGCGCCGTGCCGCGCGACCCTGATGTTGAGGATGATCTGACGCTGCTGTTCAGCGAGTCGCCGACCCGCTTTCTGGTGGAAGTGCGTTCTGCGGATGCGGCAGCATTCGAGGCGGCGCTCGCAGGGTATGCGCACGCGCGGATTGGTATCGTCACTGAACAGGACTTGCAGATCATCGGATTAACCGGCGTCACGACGGTTCAGATCGCACTGTCTGCCATTGCATCCGCATGGCAGGGCGCGACCGTCGTCTGAGGCGTGGTTGGCGTTGGTTTCGACAGGCTCAACCGGCGTTGGCTGAGCCTGTCGAAGCCAACGCCGATCATGGGATTGTCCGCTATCTGGTTAATCTTCCTATGAGGCGGCGATGAGGGAGGCAATGATGCGAAACGGTGATACGCCGCTCATGGAGGCGGAGCAGTTCGCCGCATATATGGAGCGACGCCTGAGCCTGTACGATGATGTGCTCGAAGTGCGGGGGCGCCGGGGGACCTCATTGGTCGTGCATGCGCGAGGTCATGATGTGACGGTCAATCTCGACCGCTTCTATCGCGTGTATGCGCAGGACCCTGCGCAACTCGACGCCATTGTGCAAACTATCGTCAGTGTGTTGACCCGTGACATCCCGGCGCGTGATCGCAGCGATTTTGCGTTGTTGCGAGAGCGTATCTTTCCCATGCTTAAGCCAATCGGTCTGCTGGCATTCGTGCGTGATCGCAATCTGCCGATGCTGGTGTACCGTCCGTTTCTGGCGGATCTCATGATCACGTATGTGGTAGACGAGCCGCAGAGTGTTGCATATATCAACGAGCAGCACCTCGAACAATGGGGGGTGAGCGAGCGCGAGATTCACGACCTGGCGCTGCGCAACCTGCGGCGGCGCACCGATGAGGATGCGCCGTATACGATGGTCGGCAAGGATGAACAGCAACTCTTTATCTTCAACAGCAATGATGGCTACGATGCCACGCGCCTGTTGCTGATCGACATTCTGGCGGATTGGGCAAAGCGTGTGCGCGGCCAGCTGGTGATTGGCGTCCCGAACCGCGATTTTCTGATCGCTCTGGGCGATGCCAATCCCGATGTTCTTCGCAGTGTGGCGGCGCAGATTCAGATCGACGCGGCTCAGCGCGATCACGGGTTGACTGATCGCCTCTTCACCCTGGCTGGCGATCAAATCCGCGAGTACGAGATGGCGTGATGGAACTTGGCATTCTGTTGTTCACGATTGGCGCCTTTGGGGTTGCGGGCGTGCTCGCCTGGCGTGATCGCCATCCGCACTATCTGATCGCCCTGGCGTCGGGGCAGATCGCCACGTTTCTCTCGCCGCTCTGGCAGCGTCTGTACGGGTTTTCCTACGACCCGTCGTTCAGCCCTTTGTTGAGCGCGTTTGATCGTCCATTGCCGACGACAATCTTTCTGGCGGGATGGACGCTGATGCTGCCGCCGCTGGCGATTTTCTTTCTCTATCAGCGGCGCTGGTGGCTTTCCGGCTATTTCACCGGCGCACTGACATTTGTGCTCTTTACGCTCTACCACATCCTGATCGAGACGATTGGCGCGCGCGCTGGTTGGTGGCAGTATGCCGACGGCGGCGTGCTGCCATTCGATATCAGCGTCACTGTCCTCGCCGGTTTGATGAATGGGTTGGTATCGCTGGGAGGGCTGGCAATGCTGCTGATCACGCGCCACTATGCCTGGCCCATGCTCCTGGCAGTCATCCTGCCCGCGCCGCTCCTGATGAGCGCCCTGGTGCACGGGTTGCTCGGCGCACCGTTGTACACTGTGCTCCTGCTCCGCGCCCAATCGTGGGCTGCGGCGATCGGGATGATCGGGACCCTGGGGTTGATCCTGTGGGGGGCGCACATCATCGCCAGCGAATTGGGGCGCCGTCCGGTCGGCGGCGCCCCCGTCATCGGTCGCACGACGATGTAATATCAATCGCGTTTGCGGCAAATGCCCACGCCGTCGCGCATTGGCACAATGACCGATTCGAGTTGCGGGTGGGTCATGATCGCGCGATTGAACTCCTGAATGCCGCGCACAATCGGCGCTGCGTCGTCTTCCAGCACCAACGCGTTGCACAGCACATTGTCGGCAATCAACAGACCGCCGGGTCGCAGGCGGGAGACGCAGAGGTCGAGCGCGCGCAACGACTCGCGTTCGCCCGTCAGGTGGCGGAGAATGTCGAGAAAGATAAGGTCATAGGGACCTTCCGTCTGCTCCAGAGTGCTGAACCATTCTCCTTCGACAATGGTGAAATGGTCGCCGTAGCCCGCGTGCGCGACATAGGTGCGCGCCAATGTAATACGTTCCGGATTGCGCTCGATTGCCGTCAGGCGACCGCCGTTTGGCGCAATCGCCCGCAGCAGCCAGATGGCAGCGTACCCTGTGGCCACGCCGATCTCCAGCGCCTCGCGCGCGCCGTGCATCTTCGCCAGCAGGTAGAGCAACTGCCCTTCAACCGGACCTACCAGGGGCCAGCCATGTTCTCGCGCCTGACGCTCCAGTTCCGCCAGCGCCTGTGGTCGCGGCGGCATCAGTTCGACCATATAATCTTCGATTGCAATGTTCGTGATATCGTCACGCATAGTGCGCCCTCCTTGCATGATGGACGTAATCTGTATCGCCTGTCGATGAGCGCGGCAGCGGTCGTCACCGTTGCCCACCGCGAGAACGCGCTGCATGGCAACATAAAGATTGTACCATACATGCACGAAGAATTGACAGGCGGCGCACGATTACGGTATTATTGCAAACCACACAACGCGCACACGAGGTAAGCGCATCTCTGCCACTGGTGTGCGTCTTTCTTCACATAACGGAGTTTTCATGCAACGTTCATACCATCGCTGGGACAGCCCGGCGCTTGGCAGACCGATGGAACTGCTGGCGTTCGGCCATGCTGGCGCGCCGGTGATTGTGTTTCCGACATCGCGCGGTCGCTTCTTCGAGTACGAAGACCGCGGCATGGTCGCCACGCTTGGACGCCATATCGAACAGGGATGGCTTCAACTCTACTGTGTTGATAGCGTGGATGCGGAGAGTTGGTACTGCTCCCAGATCCATCCGCGTGATCGTCTGCGCCGTCATGATCAGTATGAACGCTACATTCTCGATGAAGTGCTGCCGTTCATTCGCAACCAGAACCCGAACCCCTTCATCATGGTGCATGGATGTTCGTTTGGCGCAACCCATGCCATGCTTTTCGGTCTGCGCCATCCAACGCGTTTCAGCAGGGTGCTGGCGTTCTCCGGCTTGATGGACATTCGCTCGTTCATGGATGGCTACCACGACCAGGAGGTCTATTTCCACAACCCGGTCGAGTTCATCAGCGGGTTGCAACCGGGGCAGTACGCCGACGCGCTGCGACGGCTGGACATCATTATGGCGATTGGACGCGACGATGAACTGGCGTCGAGCAATGCCGCGCTCTCGGAGGCGCTCTGGCGCAAAGGCATCTGGCACGCCATGCGCTGGTGGAACGGTTGGGCGCACGACTGGCCCTACTGGCAGCAGATGATTCATATTTACATTAGTGGTGCGGATTGATTGCCCCGTGTCGAACATGCCCAAGGAGTGACGTGTGACCCTGAAAATCGGCATTCTGGTCGGGCGGGAAAATACCTGGCCCCCCGCCTTCATCGAGGAAGTCAACCGGCGCAATGCAGGCGTGACGGCTGAGTTCGTCAAACTGAGCGGCACCTGTATGGCAGAAGAGCCGCGGTATGCGGTCATCGTTGATCGCATCTCGCACGAGGTGCCGTATTACCGGACGTTTCTCAAAACAGCGGCAATCGGCGGAGCGCACGTGGTCAATAATCCCTTCTGGTGGAGCGCCGACGAGAAGTTTACCGGCGCCACCATCGCAACGCGCCTTGGCGTGGCTCACCCGCGCACCGTTGCGCTGCCGTCGCACTCCTACATCCCCGCCATTCACCCGGTCGAGTCGCTGCGCAATCTGGAGCCGCGCATTCCGTGGGAACAGCACGTGGAGTATGTCGGCGGCTTCCCGCTCATTCTGAAGCCGCACGCTGGCGGTGGGTTCAAGCAGGTCTACAAAGTGTACGACATGCAGGGTCTATGGTCGGCGTACAACGAAAGCGGCGTTGAGTGCATGATGATGCAGGAGTTCATCCACTGGGAGAAGTATGTGCGCTGCCTGGTGATCGGGCGGGAACATGTGCTGGTGATGAAGTTCGATGTGAGCGCGCCGTATCCGCACCGCTACTTTGATGAACCGGATTATTTGACGCTGGAAGAGCACGAGCGGGTGGTGCGCGACGCGCTGACCCTCTGCCGCGCGCTTGGCTACGATATGAACACGGTCGAGTTCGCCATCAAGGACGGTGTGCCGTATGCGATCGATTTCACCAACCCGGCGCCGGATATGGATTACTGGTCGCTCAAGGAGAAGTTCTTCCGCTGGGCAGTCACGAAGATGGCGGATATGTGCATTGCAAAGGCGCTCTCCGGTCCGGCGGCGCTCGATGAGATCCACTGGAGTCGTCTGCTTAATCCGCGTGATGCTGGAGGCGGGGCAACGAAGGCGAACTAGCGCCAAAATCTTCCATATAACAGGAGTTACGCGGTGGCGCGTTTTCTGGCTTCGCCAGAGCCTGCGGCAGCGTGGCGCTCCCGGTCAAGGTGGTGCAGTGCAGCGGCTAAGCCGCCGCACCGCACCACAAAAGAAGATAAGCGCCACTCTGCCGAAGGCAAAAAGAGCCCTCACGCGGCTCGTCCTTAAGGCGACTGCCTAACTCCTGTCACATAGGCTCACACAAAGGCGCGAAGGCGCAACGACTCAGCACGTATACTGACTGACCTGATGGAGAGCGAGGGCGCTTATGCTCGAGCACGCAATCGCCGATTACCACGCGCTGCTGGAGGACGAAGGGATCGCGCGCGCTACCTGGGAGGCGCTGACCGAAGGGCAGCGTGAGCGCAATCTCTTCTTCGGGACCCGCCCGCTCGCCACGGTGATGCGCCCGCGCTTTCTGACGCGGCAGCAGTATGAGTTGTTGCAACGCGGCGTCGGGTTGGTCGTTGCGGCGCTGCAACGCCTGGGCGATACGCTGCTGGCGGATGCGGCGCTGCGCTCCCGGATTGCGCTGACGCCGCAGGAAGAGGCGCTGCTGGCGCGTGATCCCGGCTATCCGCAGCACAGCGCCCATTCGCGCATGGATACGTTCCTGACCCTCGATGGCGCATCGCTCCAGTTTGTTGAGTACAACGGCGAAAGCCCGGCGGCGATTGCCTACGAAGATGTGCTATCGGAACTCTTCATGTCGCTCCCCGCCATGCAGCACTTCTCCCGGCGCTACTCTGTCGCACCGCTGTCGGCGCGCCACCGGCTGCTCGCCACCATGCTCGATGCCTGGAAACAATTCGGCGGCTCAGGATCGCCGCGGATCGCCATTCTGGACTGGAGCGGCCTGCCGACGCACTCGGAGTTTGTGTTGTTTCAGCAGTATTTTCACGACCACGGCATCGAAGCGGTGATCTGCACTCCCGACGACCTGGCATATCGCGAGGGTCGCCTGGTCGCCACGCGCTTCGAGGCGGCTGAACCGACGGCAGCGACTGAGTTTCCCATTGATCTGGTGTACAAGCGGGTGCTGACCAGTGAGTTGTTGGTGCGCTACGGCGCTACGGCGCTCACCCATCCGTTGATGCGCGCTTATGCAGACGGTGCGATCTGCATGGTCAATTCCTTCCGCGCCAAACTGCTGCACAAAAAAGCAATCTTTGCGCTGCTGACCGACGAGACGTTTCATGACCTCTTCACGCCCGAAGAGCGCGCGTCCATTGCGGCGCATGTGCCCTGGACGCGCATAGTGCGCCCTGGTATGACCACCTGCCATGGGACGCCAGTCGATCTGATAGCATTTGCGCGCACTGAACGCGAACGCCTGGTGATCAAGCCGAACGATGAGTATGGCGGCAAAGGCGTAGTCATCGGCTGGGAGACGCCGCCGGACGAATGGGACCGCGCGCTTGGCGACGCGCTGCGTTCGCCGTCGATCCTGCAGGAACGTGTGACTATCGCATATGAGGAGTATCCCGCGATGGTCGATGGCAGGGTGCAGGTCGGGCGGCGCCTGGTGGACAGCGATCCGTTTGTGTTCGGCGGCGACGTGCATGGGTGTTTGTGTCGCCTTTCGACGGTGACGCTGCTGAATGTGACGGCTGGCGGCGGATCGACGACGCCGGTCTTTCTGGTGGGGAGAGGAGCAGAGCCATGACATCGTACAATCCCGCGTCGCCCGATTTTCCGTTCACGATTGGCATCGAGGAGGAGTATCAGGTCGTCGATCCGCAGACGCGCGAACTTCGTTCGTACATCACGCAGATTCTGGACCGCGGGCGCATGATTCTGCGCGAGCAGATCAAGCCGGAACTGCACCAGAGCATGGTGGAAGTCGGCACGCAACCGTGTCGCACCGTCCAGGAGGCGCGCGCGGAGGTGGTGCGGTTGCGCGGCACGATTGCCGGTCTTGCCCGCCAGCACGGATTGACGATCATCTCCGCCGGAACTCACCCGATCTCATCGTGGATGAGCCAGGAGATTACGCCGTTCGAGCGTTACAAAGGCGTCGTCGAGGAGATGCAGCAATTGGCGCTGCAACTGCTCATCTTCGGCATGCACGTCCACGTCGGCATGCCGGATGATGAGGTCGCCATTGAACTGATGAACGTTGCGCGCTACTTTTTGCCCCACATCCTGGCGCTCTCCACATCGTCGCCATTCTGGATGGGGCGCAACACCGGCTTTAAGTCGTACCGTTCGGCGCTCTTCTCGAACTTTCCGCGCACCGGCATTCCGCCGAGTTTCCATTCCGCCGCTGAGTTTCAGAACTATGTGAACCTGCTGATCAAGACGAACTGTATCGACGATGCGAAGAAGATCTACTGGGACCTGCGCCCGCACCCGTACTTTGGCACGCTCGAGTTCCGCGTTTGTGACGCTGCGACGCGGGTGGACGAGTGCATCGGGCTGGCGGCGCTCATGCAGGCGCTGGTAGTCAAACTGCACCTGATGTTTTCCGAAAACACCACCTTCCGCGTCTACCGGCGCGCCGTCATCATGGAGAACAAGTGGCGCGCGCAACGCTGGGGTCTGGAGGGCAAACTGATCGACTTTGGCAAGCGCGCCGAGGTGGAGGCGAAGGCGCTCATGCACGAACTCGTCGCCTTTGTCGATGAAGTCGTCGATGAACTCGGCAGCCGCCACGAAGTCGAGTACCTGCTCAACGTCGCCGATGGCGGATCGAGCGCCGACCGGCAACTGGCGGTGTTCCGCGAAACGAACGACCTGCGCGCCGTGGTGGACAACCTGATCGTCGAGACGCTGGAGGGGGTGCCGGTGTATCAGGGGTAAGGCGGGGGATGGTGTGAAGGTTGCAGGTTGAAAGTGGGAAGGTTGCATCACCCAGGTGACGGTCACCTCTGCGCCGGCTGCCCGCGCTGCCGCCGCGCCACCCAGGGCTGGGCGACCCTCGCCGCGCCTGCCTGCCATCCAATCAGGTGACGGTCGCCTCTACCGCACCACCAGCGGCAGATACACTCGCCGCTCCTTCAGAATGTCATACGTCTCCCCGCCGGTGTAGGGCAGACCAGTCAGACTCACGCCTGCCAGGTCAGCGATCCCGGCGGTGGCGGGGACGTCAAGGCGCAACGTTCCATTGCTGACGCCAGTGTTCACTGTGACCGTGTACGTCGTTCCGGCGCCGATCACACTGGCAACCACTGCGCCGCTGATCTCGCCGGTGGCAGTCAGGCTCAAATCGCTCGTCTCAACGCCAATGACCGTTTCCGAGAACGTGACCCGGTAGGCGACCGTTGCAGCATTGGAGGGATTGGTATCGAGGCGCGTGATGGACGTCACCACCGGCGGCGTCGCATAGACTGCCGCGTAATCCGCCAGCGCCACGTCGCCAGCGTCCATGAAAAAACCGCCGACGTACACATCATTTTCTCGGGTGGCCAGCGCCTGTACTGGTGGCCATGTGGGATCGACCGTAAGCGGACCGGCGCCGCCGCTACCGCCAGGGGCATACCAGCGCGTCCCATCCCAGCGCGCGATGCCATCTGCTTCCGCCACGCCGCCAGCATTGGTAAAGGAGCCGCCAATATACACGTCACTCCCACTAATGGCAATAGCATACACATATGGACCGAGTCCATAAAAGGGTTGTAGTGGGCCATCGCCGCGACGGCCGTCAAGGGCATGCCACCGGTTGCCATCCCAGCGCGCGATATAATCTGCTTCAGACACATCGCCGGCATTCTCGAACCATCCTCCGACATAGACATTGGTCCCGCTAACAGCAATTGCGTACACAAGAGGATCGAAAGACGGCGACTGCAGCGGACCATCGTTGCCGCTGCCGCCCAGGGCGTGCCAGGATTGAGTTGCCTCATTCCAGCGGGCAATCGAATCCGCCTCCGGCACGCCGCCAGCATTGGCGAAGCTGCCGCCGATGTAGACATCATTTTCACTGATGGCGATAGCGAACACCAGAAAAAGAGGTGATTCGGGAGGTTGCTGGAGTGGTCCATTGCCGCCGCTGCCGCCAAGCGCGTGCCAGGATTGAGTAGCGGTGTTCCAGCGCGCAATGCGATCCGCTTCTGCCACGCCGCCAGCGTCAGTAAAATCACCACCGACGTAGAGATCGTTTCCGCTGATCGCCAGCGCTCGAACTGGTGACCGAGGGAAAATATCGGTTCTCAGCGGACCGTTGCCACCAATACCGCCAAGGGCATGCCAGGATTGAGTTGCAATATTCCAGCGCGCAATGTGGTCTGCTTCGGCCACACCGCCTGCATCGAAGAATGTACCGCCGACGTAGAGATCATCATCACTCACGGCAAGCACTGATACCGAAGGCGGGGTGGAAAACGATAGATGACCTCGCAGTGGTCCGCTGCCATTGCTGCCGCCAAGGGCATGCCAGCGGGTTCCATCCCAGCGGGCGATGTAATCCGCCTCCAGCACGCCGCCTGCGTTGGTAAAATCACCGCCGACGTAGACGCCCGTGCGATGGACGACGATTGCATTGACGCGCTCATTGAGCGCGTTCTTGATCGCGGTTCCTAAACTCGACCAGCGCGCTGTCGCCGGACTCCAGCGCGCAACATAACTCGCTGTCTCCAGGTCGCCGATCTGCGGGAAAGCGCCGCCAGCATACACGCCGTCTGGCGTGACGACCAATGCGAAAACGGGACCCTGCGGGATTTTCTCTCCGAGCGCGTTCCAGGTCGCGCCGTCCCAGCGTGCGATGTTGGCGCTGATCGTACCGCCGGCATTGGTGAAGGCGCCGCCGACATACACATCGCTTCCGCTGACTGCAATGGCATACACACCCGCGTTGAGACCGTCGCCAAGGGCGTGCCATGACTGAGCAGCGCGATCCCAGCGTGCGATATTGTTGGCGTTTGCTAACCCGCCAGCATCGGTGAAGTTACCGCCAATGTATACATCATTTCCGCTGACTGCAATAGCGCGGACGAGCGGATAGATGAACGGGTTGGGAGGGATGATTGGACCTGCGCCGCCGCTGCCGCCGAGCGCATGCCACGATTGGGTTGTGGCGTTCCAGCGCGCGATGTAATCCGCCTCTGGTACGCCGCCAGCGTTCACAAAGCCGCCGCCGACGTAGACATCGGCGCCGCTGATGGCAAGAGCAGCGACCGGCGGATTGGGAGAACCGATCTGAAGCGGACCATTGCCGCCGCTGCCGCCGAGTGCGCGCCACGATTGGGTTGTGGCGTTCCAGCGCGCGATGTAGTCCGCCTCCGCCACGCCGCCAGCGTTCAGGAACTCGCCGCCGACATACACATCGTTCCCGCTAACTGCAATGGCGGAGACCGGCGGATGTGAGGGAAAGGGGGGCCTTTCGAGCAGACCGTTGCCGCCGCTGCCGCCAAGCGCGCGCCACTGGCTCCCATCCCAGCGCGTGATATAGTCCGCTTCTGGTACGCCGCCAGCGTTCAGGAACGCGCCACCAACGTAGACATTCGTTCCGCTTATCGCAATGGCGGAGACCGATCCATTCAGTCCACCGCCGAGCGCATGCCAGCGGGTTCCGTCCCAACGCGCAATGTAATCCGCTTCCGGCACGCCGCCAGCGTCGGTAAAATGCCCTCCAATGTACACATCGTTCCCGCTGACCGCAATCGCCAGCACTGAACTGCTGATCGCTGGCGCAGGCGCGTCGCCGAGGTTGCGCCACTGAGGATCGGCGCTCTGCGGCGCGAACACCGGTCCACGGTCGGGGTCGAGCGTCACCTGCCAGCCGCTCGTGTCGAGCGCGCCGCTCACCGTCCTATCCAGACGCAGCGTGCCGTCCGGGTTGATCAACTGCGCGGGCGACACCCCTTCAGCATGGCCGGTAACCGGCGCCGATGCCAGTGTGGTTGGTACGATGATGCCAGCCAGCAGACCCAGGATCGAGAGCAGGCGAAACAGGGGACGAATCGCCATTGCCAGGCTCCTTCTAGCAACGACGACAGCAACGATGCTCTCGTTCGCCGGTGCTCGGATGGTCGCCTCAACCTGCCGCCCGGTGGGCGCGCTGCGGCGCTGGCGCGGTTTCTGCGTCGCTCGCAGGACGCTGCGCGTCGTTCACGATACCGGTTAGGACGGCATCTCGTGGCGCTGCGATCCTTGCCCTGGAGTCTTCTGCATGCGCACAGGAAACCAGCCCGGAGGTACGGGCGGGTAGCGACGCGGCATGTGAGTATCGTCACCGTCAGGGATAGTGATACAGAAGTATCGTATCATTCTGCGCTGGCGCTGTGGGTGAATGCCTGAAAACGTAGAGTTGTCGAATTTCAACCTGGCGCCGGCGAACGTCACCTGCTCCGGCTGCCCGCGCTGCCGCCGCGTCATCCAGGACCATCTCTGCGCCTGTCTGCCACGCTGGGGGTGACGGTCACCCTCACCTGCTCCAGCGGATCACTGCCGATGCCCAGGTGAGGCCCCCGCCGAACGCAGTGAGGAGCGCATAATCGCCTTTGCGCAGCCGTTGCTGCTCGACGGCTTCGACGAGCGCAATCGGAACGCTGGCGGCTGAGGTGTTGCCGTAGCGGTCGAGGTTGACGAACACGCGATCCATCGGCACTTCGAGGCGTTTGGCGGTTGCCTCGACGATGCGCAGGTTTGCCTGATGGGGAATGACGAGCGCGATGTCGTCGGTGGAAAGCCCGGCAGCCTGAATAGCGTCGAGCGAGGAGGCGGCCATTTCACGCACCGCGTGCTTGAAGATCTCGCGCCCATTCATATACACATACTGGCGTCCCTGTTCGAGCAGTTCCGGCGTAGCGGGGAGGCGCGTCCCGCCGGCATCGACCGCCATGAGGTCTTCCTGCTCGCCATCGGCGCCGAGTACGCACGAGAGGAGACCAGCCGGTTCACTGGAAGGCTGGAGCACCACGGCGCCGGCTCCATCGCCGAAGAGCACGCACGTATTGCGGTCGTTCCAGTTGATGAAATGGGTGAAAATATCGCAGGCGACGAAGAGCACATTGCGCGCCGCGCCGCTGCGGACCATGCTGGTTGCTACCTGCAAGCCATAGACGAAGCCGCTGCATGCCGCCACCACATCGAAGGCAGCGGCGCGGCGCGCGCCGACTCCTGCCTGAATCGCGCAGGCTGTGGCAGGAAATGGGCGATCCGGCGTACAGGTCGCCAGGATGACCGTATCGATCTGCGCGGCGTCGAGACCGGCGCGCGCGAGGGCAGCGCGCCCTGCGGCGATCGACAGCGCAGACGTATGTTCGCCAGGACCGGCAATGCGCCGTTCACGAATACCGGTGCGGGTCTGGATCCACTCATCTGACGTTTCGACCATCCGTTCAAGATCGGCATTGGTCACGATGCGTTCAGGAACCGCCATGCCCCAACCCGTAATCGCAGCAAAGTTCGCCATACCCGCCTCGATAATGCAAAAAGGGTTACTGACCCGCCGGGATGGCAGTCAATAACCCCTCACGACGCGCACGTGACGTGTTATTCCTCTCCGGCTTCGCTCTTTGGCTCAACGACCAGGCGACCGCGGTAGTATCCGCACGACTTGCAGACATAATGGGCGCGCTTCAATGCGCCGCAGCGCGTGCATGGCACGAGCGTCGGCATATCGAGGCGCTGATTGCGGCGGCGGTTGCCGCGCCGATGGCGGGAAACTTTTGTTTTTGGTACGGCGCCCATAACACCCTTACCCCTTGTGATACCTGTTATTCTGGCTTCAGAAGCGCGCGCAGCGCGGCAAACCGTTCATCGCCGCCGGAACTGCTGCACGAACACTGTTCGACATTCAGATCCGCGCCGCACTCCGGGCAGAGACCGCGGCAGTCAGCACGGCAGAGCGGTTGCATCGGCAGTTCGAGCAGCACATACTCGCGCAGCATCTCACCGACGTCCGCCATGTGCAACTCATCGAGGTAGAACGGGTCCTCCTCATCAGGTTGCGGCAGCGGCGTTCCGGTCGTCACATCGATCCGCGAATGGAACTCATCGCGGAAGCGCACCTCGATATGCTGCACGGCTGGATTGAGGCAGCGGACGCACTCCATCTCCACAGTTCCGGAGGCATGCACATCGACCAATACCCCGCTGGCGGTGCGGGTAAACCGCACGTCGCCGACCAGGCTGCGTATGTCGAGAACGTCGTCGAGGCGCAGGATCGGCTCAGTAAAGTCGTACCTGCGCGACGCGCCGACATACTCGCGCAACAGTTGGGCGACGTTGAACTTCAAATCGGTGATCGGTTTTGACACGTGCATGATGGAGCCTTCTGCGCTCACAGAGGATGCATTATAGGTCAGCGGCGTCAGGCTGTCAAGAATGATCACCGTCCCGGCGCCCGCGGTTCGCGCGCCACGCCGAGTTCTTGCAGTCCGTTCTGCACGCTGGTAATGACTTTCAGCAGGCGCTGTTCGAGTTCTTCGAGCACCTGGCGGGCGTATTCGTCG
>DAOTWI010000808.1:0-2428 GCA_034436075.1 Roseiflexus sp. | reverse complement strand
CACCAGCGCGCGCGGGTGGCGCGAGGCGGTCAGCACCAGCGCATCGATCGCTGGCGCCAGCGCCGGGATCATGCGCGCCAGGTCCTTGTCGCGCGAGGCGCCAAACACGACCACGCGCCTCCTGCCGGGAAACATGCGGTTGAGCGATACGACCAGCTGGTGAATCGACTCGCCATTGTGTGCGCCGTCGAGCACAATCGGCGGCGCGCTATCGATGATCTCCATCCGTCCGGGCCAGCGCGCGCCTGCCAGACCAGTTGCAATTGCCGCGTCGGTGATCGGCAGCCCCGCATCGCGCAGAAGGAGCGCCGCAGCGGTCGCCAGGCGCGCATTCACGACCTGGAAGGTTCCTGGAAGCGACGGCGCAATGTCGCGCTGGAAACGCTGCTGCGGCTCGACCTCCAGGTAGTGTTCGGCAGGAATGCGCCAGGGTTCGGTCTGGAATGGCTCAGCCGGAACCGTAGAGTCCGTGTCGCGCACCACATAGAGCGGCGCACCGATCTCCGCAGCGCAGCGGATCAACGCGCCAAGCGCCTCTGGGCGCTGCGGCGCGCTGATTGCAGGGACGCCTGGTTTCATAATGCCTGCCTTTTCCCAGGCGATTTGAGCCAGCGTATCGCCGAGCAGGTCCATATGGTCATAACTGATCGGCGTGATGACGCTGAGGATTGGCGTAACAACCGCTGCGCTGTCAAACCGGCCGCCGACGCCGACTTCCAGGATCGCCAGATCAATGTTCCGTTCAGCAAAGTAGCGCAGCGCCAGCGCAAAACCAATCGCAAACGTCACCGGCGCGCCGATGGGTCCGTTCGCCAGCGATTCGACCACTGGCCGGATCGACTCGACGGCGTGCACCAATTCATCGCGGGTGATCAGCTGGCGACTCACCTGAATGCGCTCGCGGTAGGTGTGCAGGTGCGGCGATGTCCACAGACCGGTGCGCAACCCGGCGGCGCGCGCCATCGCCTCCAGGAACGCCGCCGTCGAACCCTTGCCCTTGGTTCCGGCGACGATCACCGACGGCATCGCATGCTGCGGGTTGCCGAGCGCAGCGAGGAGGGCGCGGGTGCGCACCAGATTGAGCATTGGCGGCGGTCGCTGCGTTCCCTGCTGCCCGCCAATGAACGAGTAGAGATAATCAAGCGACTGCTGGTAGTCCATACGTTCTCCGTTGCGACGATGCGAGGTGACAGCATAGCGCAGCGCGGGTGCAGCGTCAAGCGGCGAAGGGAACATGCTATAATGGCATCGCTATCAAACCAGAAGAAGAGCCTGCTATGGCAGTGCAGACCAGAGAACGGATTCTAGACCTTTTGCGCCAACATCAAGAGGAGTTGCGCCGCCTGGGAGTCGGGCGCTGCGGCATTTTTGGTTCATTTGCGAGAAATACTCCACACGAAGGGAGCGATGTCGATATTCTGGTTGAGTTTCAGCCCGGAAAGAAAACGTTCGATAATTTTATGAACCTCGCGTTCTTTCTCGAAGATCTTTTTGGGCGAAGGGTTGAACTGGTCACAACCGAATCGCTCAGTCCCTATATCGGTCCCGCCATTTTGTCGGAGGTTGAGTATGCCTCCATCGACACATGAGTATTTCCAACACATTCTCGACGAGACGACATACCTGTTATAATCTTCCAGAGACATCGATAAAATGGCATTTTTGCAGAATGAAACCCTGAAACGAGCATTCGTCCGCAGCATTGAAGTCATTGGTGCAGCCGTCAAGCAGATTCCAGATACTTTTCGACAGCAGTATCCGGCAATTGAATGGCTTACCATCGCTGGCAGGCGCGATCGTTTGATTCACGGCTACTTTGGCGTCGATTACGATATTGTGTGGGATGTGGTCACGAATAAAATACCGGCGCTCGACCGTGAAATCAGAAAGATTCTGGCGCAGGAGCACGCATAATGACATTCTCCGACAACATTCGCCTGGTTCGCGGCGCCTGCCCGCACGATTGTCCCGATACCTGCGCGACGATCACTGAAGTGCAGGGCGATCGCGCGGTTCGATTCTATGCCGATCCCGACCATCCATTCACGCGCGGGTGGCTCTGCGCGAAAGTGCGCCCCTACCTGGAGCGGGTGTATGCCCCCGACCGCCTGCTCTCCCCGCTGCGGCGCGCCGGTCCGAAAGGCGGCGACCGCTGGGAGCGCATTTCGTGGGAGTCGGCGATTGATGAGATTGCGACCCGCTGGAAGGAGATCATCGCTCGCTACGGCGCGGCTGCCATCCTGCCCTACTCCTACAGCGGCACCCTCGGTCTGGCGCAACTCGTGATCTGCAATGCGCGTCTGTGGAACCGCATGGGCGCGAGCGGTCTGCAACGCAGCATCTGTGGCGCAGCCGCCGAAGCCGCCGTGGAAGCGACCCTCGGCGCGCGCTGGGCGCCCGATCCGGCGGACGTGCTCCACAGCAATCT
>DAOTWI010000807.1:0-7760 GCA_034436075.1 Roseiflexus sp. | reverse complement strand
CGGAGAACGGAGAACCGAGAACCGAGAACCGAGAACCGAGAACCGAGAACGGAGAACGGAGAACGGAGAACTGAGAACGGAGAACGGAGAACGGAGAACTGGAACCGGAAGGGAAGGCTCTCCAGTGCAATTGTGCAAAGTTCCCTTGACGAATGTATGGTTCTTCTGGTTGAATAGCACGAGTAGATTAAGTACGATGTGCAGGAACAGAACAGCCATGGATATCATCACTATTGTTCTCTTTGTGCTTGGTCTGGCGCTGCTGATTGTCGGCGCGGAGGGGTTGGTGCGCGGCGCGTCGCGGATGGCGCTGGGACTGGGGATCTCACCCCTGGTTGTCGGGTTGACCGTCGTCGCCTTTGGCACCAGCGCGCCCGAATTGGCGGTCAGCGTCCAATCGGCGCTCGCTGGTCCCAGCGGCGCGGATGTGGCATTGGGCAATGTCGTTGGCAGCAATATCGCCAATGTGCTGCTCATTCTGGGCATTTCGGCGGCAATCACGCCGCTCGTCGTGCAACAGCAACTCATCCGTCTTGATGTCCCATTGATGATCGGCGTATCGGCGATCGTGTTCATCATGGCGCTGGATGGCGTCATCAGCAGAATCGACGGTCTTATTTTGTTCAGTGGGATTGTGATCTATACTGTTTTTGCAATCCGCCAAAGCCGCAAAGAGTCGGCGGAAGTGCAGCAAGAGTACAGTTCGGAGTTCGACACCGGCAGACCACAGTCGGCTGGCGACTGGATCAAGAATACGCTGCTGCTCATTGGCGGGCTTGCATTGCTGGTCATCGGCGCACGCTGGCTGGTCGAGGGAGCGATCAGTTTTGCGCGGATGTTTGGCGTCAGCGAACTGGTGATCGGGTTGACCATTGTGGCGGTTGGAACGTCGCTGCCGGAGATCGCCACGTCGATCATTGCTGCGCTGCGTGGCGAACGCGATATCGCCGTCGGAAACGTGGTGGGGAGCAATATCTTCAATCTTCTGTCGGTGCTTGGTCTGACCAGTGTGGTTGCGCCGGCGGGGATCACCGTCGCGCCGGCGGCGCTCAACTTCGATCTGCCGGTCATGATGGCTGTGGCGATTGCGTGCCTGCCCATTTTCTTTACCGGCAGGCTGATCGCACGCTGGGAGGGATGGCTGTTCCTGGGATACTATGTTGCCTATACGCTTTATCTCATTCTGGCGGCGTCGGAGCATGACGCGCTCCCGGTCTTCAGTAACGTGATGGTATTGTTCGTGCTGCCATTGACGGCGCTCACGTTGCTGTTCCTGGCATGGCGGGCATTCCATACGGAACGGCGCACGGTCGCATCATAAGTAAGGTATCGGCGGCATGCTGAAATGGATGGGGATTCTGATCGTCGCCCTGGCGACCGGATGCAGCCGCGTTGCTGTTCCGCCGCCGACGCGCCTGGTTCCGACGCGCATGCCAACGCTTGCGCCCTCACCGACACGCACGGCGCCTGATCCCGCCGATACCGGCTGGATCGCTGCTGCGCGCGGCATCGAAGTTCGCACCCTGACCGTCGCCGGGATCGTGCCAGAGGTCGCCACACCGATCTATGTTGTGCGCCTCGATCCGGCAGCGGTGCGGCTGCGCGTTCGTTATGCGCCTGAGACGCCGCAACTCCTGCGCACCTGGGTTGCGACGCACCATCCGCTCGTTGCCGTCAATGGCGGCTTCTTTACGGCAGACAATCGGGCAACCGCGCTCATCGTGGCTGATGGCGAAACGCACAGCGCGTCCTACACCGGTTTCGGCGGCATGCTCGCGGCATCCGCCGATGGGCGCATCTGGATCCAGGCGTTGCGGGACGAGCCGTATGATCCGGCGATTCCGCTTGATCAGGCGATTCAGTCGTTTCCTATGCTAGTCTACCCCGGCGGGGTTGTCGCTGAGATCACCGACAACGGGCAGCGCGCCCGCCGCACGGTGGTTGCGATGGATCGCGCAGGGCGCATGCTGTTGATTGTTTGCCCGACCAGCGCGTTCTCGTTGCAGGCGCTGGCAACCTGGCTGGTCTCCTCGGACCTAGAGATTGACCGGGCGCTCAATCTCGACGGCGGCTCTTCAAGCGGTCTGTTCGTGGAAGCTGGCGACATTCGCTGGCAGATCGACTCATTCGCGGCGCTCCCCTCGGTGCTGCTGGTCGAACCGCGCAGGTGATGTGACTGTCACCATAGGCGGATCAGCCCGGACCGGTGATGTCGCGGGTGCGGAACAGGTACAGCGAGAGCGCCAGAAACAGCGCCGAGTAGACGGCGATCACGAGGGTCGCCTGGAGGGGCGAGGGGAGTTGGGAGAGATCGAGCGGCGCGGTCGTTTCGGGGCGCAGCCCAAATGCGTGGCGGTTCATGAGGGTCAGAGTATTGATATTCTGCCCGATCGTCAGATTGTACGCCAGCGCCCAGACGCCCCCAAGAATGCGCAGCAACGCCAGGGCGCCAAAACCTGCTTCGACGATAATGTAGGAGAGACCGACCGCCACCCCCCCCAGCAGTGAGCGGGTCAGCAGCGTGGCGTATGCCGTCAGCAGGACATACGGCAGCAAGACGTAGAGTGCGCGAAGGGTTCCCAGGATCAGGTTGAGCAGATCGCCAGGCGCAATGCTGACGCTGGCGCTGAGGAATGGGGCGAGCATCGCCCCGAGCAGCGAAGCGAGCGCCACTGCCAGCAGCGTCGCCGCTGCCAGCATGAGCATCATCGTCGCCAGTTTCGCCAGCAGGTAGCGACTGCGCCCCGGATCGCGCGCCAGGTGCGTTCGGAGCGTCCCCCAGCTGTACTCGCTGCCAATTGCGCCAGCCGCGAAGATCACGGCAAAGATGCCGCCCAAACCGTTGACGTGGCTCAGCGCCGTTGCAAAAATGCCGGGGAAGAGGACGCCGCGCCGCCATTCCTCGAACTGCGCGCTCACAACGCCGCTCCGCACCGGCATGCTGACCGTCAGCGCAAACTGAACCAGCACCTGCGCCACCAGCAGCACAAGAAAGATCGACAGCAGGATCCAGCATAACGGCCGGCGCGACAGTTTGAGCCATTCAGCGCGAATGAGATTCATCATCGCCGTTCACGCTCAGCGGTCACTTCGAGGAAGAACTCTTCCAGACTGGTTTCGTAATGACGAATCTCCGCCACCGGCACGCCGCCAGCGGTCAACAGGGCATTGATATCGGCGGTGCGATCGCCTGGTGCGTCGATAAGAAACGCATCGCCATACTCGCTGATGCGCGAAACCCACGGCGTCGAACGGAGGAGGGCTTCCGCCCGCGCACGTTCGCCATTTGTGCGCACCAGCACGCCGCGCCGCAGCAGGGCAGCCACTTCACCCTGCGCGATCATGCGCCCCTGCTTGAGGATTGCGACGCGCTGACAGACCTGTTCGACCTCGTGCAGCAGGTGACTGCAAAGAAACACGGTGCGCCCGCTCCCCGACAGCGAGCGCACCAATGTGCGGATTTCGAGTTGGCCGGCGGGATCGAGACCGTTGGTCGGCTCATCGAGCAGAATCAGGCGCGGTTCGTGCAGCAGCGCCGCAGCGATCCCCAACCGCTGCTTCATACCCTGGGAATAGGCGCCGAAGCGGTCGCGTGCGCGTGCGGTCAGATCGACCTGCGTTAGCGCCTCATCGACGCGGCGGTCGGGGAGACCGGCGGCGCGCGCCAGCACGCGCAGGTTGTCGCGCCCGGAGAGATAGGGATAAAATGCGGGCGCTTCGATCATCGCGCCAACGTCACGAAGCGCGGCTGCCGCCTCGCGCTGAATATCAAATCCAAGCACAAACGCGCGACCAGACGTCGGGCGAATCAGACCTAACAACATCCCGATGGTCGTGGTTTTCCCTGCGCCATTGGGACCGAGAAAGCCAAAAATCTCGCCCGGACGCACTTCGAGGTTGATACGATCAACGGCAATGCGATCACCAAACCGCTTGGTCAGTTCTTCGGTGTAAATGACCGCATCCATAGGCAAACCTTTTACGCCAGGACGGTGAACGACGACGTTCCGAAGTGAAAGCGAAGCGCATCAGGCAGCGTGACACGCCAGCCGGCAAAACTGCGCCCGCCTGCAAACTCCTGATACGACACAGCAGCGCCGCCACTCACCAGCGCATTGCACACCACCTGAGTCGTTTCAACCGCCGCAGGCTCATCATACCGCCCGACATCCACATAACAACGCGGTGCATCCCCTCCATGCGCGCGGTGGCGATCCAGCAACGCGGCGATGCGCCGAACCGGCGGCATCTGCAGCGATTGCGCCAGTGCGCCGCCAAAGACATCGGGGCGTTGGAGCGCGATCATCAACGCACGCGTGGCGTGTTCATCGGCGCCGCCCACGATCCGGTCGAGCGGATCGTGAGATGTGGCGTATCGCGCATCGATCCAGGGCACAACATCATCAACGACACAGCCTGTGACCATCGCAGACGACGCACGCAACGGCGGCGCCTCGATCAGCACCGCAATGACCGGCGATACCTCGTTCTGGTCGATGAGCAGATCGAGCGCCAGAGGCAGCCCTGCCGAAAGCAGATACGCCTCGCCATCGAGCAGATACACCGTTGGATAACGCCGCGCAGCGGGGTCGTACCCCGGCGGAAGATAGACCCACAGCCGCCGCCAGCACCCCATTGCTGCGCTCCAGATCACGTGCAATCCTGCAAACATCGGCGTTTCGGCGTATGCATCAGACCCCGCCAGGACTGGCGCGGCGCCGGGCATTTCGAGCACCGACATTATTCGCAGCGGGTTGGTCATCACGATTCGCTGCGGGTTCAGCGGATCGGGCATACACCGGTCGATCCAGCGCGCGCGCGCCGCAGTCTCTGGCGCGTCGACCGCAAACGCATAGGCAATATGCGCATCGAGCGGCAGATGCGTCGTCAGGTAGAAGAGATCGCTTCCCTGCAAGCGTGTCATCCGCGTCTGATCCAGACGATAGCCCAGAATGTCGCCGACCACCGACACCGATTGCGCAGTGGGGCTGCGGAACAACCAGGTGACGGCGCCATCGTACTCAATGAGGGGGGCTGGCGTATCGCCGCCAGCCGCCAGAAACTCATCGATCAGCGCAGCAATCGTATCAGGCGACGCATCGGTGGATAGACGGCGCTCGATCTCAGCGCGCAGATCGGTAAACGTCGGACGGAACAGGGCGCTGCCGCTCATTCAGAACCTCCTCGCAACGACATCAGGCTTTTACAGCGCCCCGGCGAGCGCTGCGCGACTTCTGCATACGTACCGCTATGGAGGGGTGAAGAGGTACGTTCTGCGCGCAGCTACTCGCGTGCCAGTTCCTGCTCCAGCGCCTGTTGCACCGCCTGCGGATTCGCCTGCCCGCGTGTGGCTTTCATCACCTGCCCGATCAGGTATTTGATGGCGGTCGCCTTGCCGCGCCGATATTCTTCGACCACCTTCGGATTGCCAGCAATCGCCTGCCGCACCAGATCCGTCAGAGCGTCACCCGCGCCAATCACCGCCAGACCCCGTTCCGCGACAATGCTCGCCGGAGAGCGCCCTTCACGGAAGGAGGCCTCGAAGGCTTCTTTGGCGCTGGTGCGAGTGATCACCCCCTGGTTCAGCAATTCCTGAACCTCGCTGATGTACTCCGGACGAAACCGGTGTGCAGCGCCTTCCAGCGACTCGCCGGTTTCCTTCAACAAACGGAAGAACTCGCCAGTCATCCAGTTCGCCACGTCCTTCGGCGTGACGCCGCGCGCCCACGCTGCTGCGACGGCCTGCTCATAGAAATCCGAAACCGGACGTTCATCGGTCAAGACGCCTGCATCATACGCCGTCAGTTCATACTCATCGATAAAACGCTGGCGACGCCCATCGGGCAATTCGGGCAGTTCAGCGCGCCGTTCGGCGATCCAGTCATCAGTCAGGCGCAGCGGCGGAATATCCGGCTCCGGGAAATAGCGATAATCCTCGGCAAACTCCTTCGTGCGCTGCGCTACCGTCGTGCCGCTGGCTTCGTCCCAGCCGCGCGTCGATTGCGTGATTGGCTCACCGGCTTTGAGCGCCCGGATCTGACGTTCGATCTCATACACCAGCGCCCGTTCGACGAAACGAAACGAGTTGATGTTTTTGATCTCGACTTTGGCGCCATATTCCTGCTGCCCGGCGGGGCGCACCGAGACGTTGGCATCGCAGCGCAGCGCGCCCGACTCCATATCGCCGCTGTTGACGCCGATCCAGACCAGGATCTGGCGCAGTTTCTGAAAGTAGCGGCGCGCCTCCTCCGGCGAAGAAATATCCGGCTTCGAGACGATCTCCATGAGCGGCACGCCGGCGCGATTGAAATCGACCAGTGACCCGCCATCGTTCGTGTGAATCAGTTTGCCGGTGTCTTCCTCGATATGCACACGAGTCAACCCGATCCGCTTCGGACCGGAGTCTCCCTCGATGTCGACCCACCCATCGACGCACAGCGGATCGTCGTACTGGCTGCGCTGATAGCCGGACGGCAGGTCGGCATAGAAATAGTTCTTGCGGCTGATGACATTCTCGTGCGAGATGCGGCAATTGAGCGCCAGACCGGTGAGCGCCGCGAGTTCGATGGCGCGCCGGTTCGGCACTGGCAGCGCGCCAGGCAACCCCAGACACACCGGGCAGACGTGCGTATTCGGCGGCGCATTCGCGTAGTCGGCGCTGCAACCGCAGAACATTTTCGAGCGCGTCAGGATCTGTGCGTGTATCTCGAGCCCAATGGTAACCAGATACTCCATGCGTTTCCCCACAGCGATGCTGCTCCTGTACCAGCATTATAGCATCAGCCAAGCTTGTACCCGATCTGGCGCAGGAACCCCTTGCGCCATGCAATGTCCGCTTCGCCTTCGATTCCTGCGGGAGGGCTGCCGTCGATCACGCCAAGCACGCCGCGCCCCTGATCGGTTGCAGCGACGACGACTTCCAGCGGGTTGGCGGTAGCGCAGAAGATGCGGCACACTTCGGGAACCGCCTTGATGGCGTTGAGCACATTGATCGGGTAATACCCCGCGCCCAACACGACGATGAACGTATGCCCGGCGCCGATCGCCAGTGCGTTGCGCCGCGCCAGGTCGATCAGCGCCTCGTCAGAACCGCTCCAGCGCACCAGGCATTTGCCGGACGCCTCGCAGAACGCCAGACCGAACTTAATGCCCGGAACAGTGTTGACCAACGCCTCGTGGATGTCTTCGACAGTCTTAATGAAATGTGTCTGCCCCAGAATGATGTTCAGCCCATCCGGATTCTCGACCTTTACGGTTGTCAGTTGCATATGCGCCTCCTGCCATGTGACTCCGCCGATGGGACGCCGCATCGCTGTTTGACGCTCCCTGCTGCGGTTGGTATAATCAGCGCAATTATAGAACAAGAACTCCCCACGTGCAGGAGACGCCCTCCATGGACCCGAGTTACTTTATCACTCCCAACCCCAATTTTGGCGCCCCGGAATGGGTCTTTTTTATTGCTCAGTTTGTGGTGGCTATTGCTGGCGCGTATCTGACCTTCATGCATGTCGATACCAATCCGGTGCGCGGTCCGGCGCTGCGCCGGCTGGGGTACGCGCTGCTCATCCTGGGTCTGTTGGGGGCAATTGTTGGCGCGCTGCGGCGCAGCGCCATTGAGCCGTTCACCGCACCATACTGGATGACGATCATCACAGTTGTGTCTGTCGCGCTGATCGTCTACGCGATCTACTACGCCCGGTCTGTTTACCCTGGTCGTCTGGCGGCGTGGGAAGCGTCACAGCGCGGCAAAGGCGCGCGAG
>DAOTWI010000806.1:0-4186 GCA_034436075.1 Roseiflexus sp. | reverse complement strand
CTGACGGCGGAAGCCTCGTCGCGCCATCTGCTGCGCCGCGCGCGCGCGCAGGGCGTTCCGGTGCGGATCATCTCCGGCGTCAGTTTCGTCGAACCGGTCTGCGCGCTGCTCGGCGTCGATCCGTTGGAACATGGTTTGCAACTGCTCGATGCGCTCGATCTGGCTGTCGGCGATACGGCGGATGATGCGCCATCGTGGGCGTCGCTCCACGGCTTTCCCTACACGCCGCCGTTGCTGCCGTTTCCGCTGGCGCCGGCGCGCCCTGCGCTGATCTGTCAGGTCTACAGCCGGGCCATTGCGTCGCACGTCAAACTGTCGCTCATGGAACGCTACCCGGCTGCCCATCCGGTGACGCTGGTGCGCGCTGCCGGAGTCGCCGGTATGGAGTCCGTGATCGAATTGCCGCTCCACACCCTCGACCATCGCAGCGACTTCGACCATCTGACGAGTCTGTTTGTGCCGCCGCTGACGCCACTCGCTGATCGGCGCAGTCTGGAGAGTGTGGCATACGTCGTCGCGCGGTTGCTCGGTCCGGGCGGGTGCCCCTGGGATCGCGAGCAGACGCCGCAATCGTTGCGGGCGGCGTTGCTCGAAGAGGCGCATGAGGCATTGGAGGCGCTCGATGCCGGCGACGACGAGGCGCTGGTCGAGGAACTGGGCGATCTGGCGCTCAACGTGCTGATGCAGAGCGAAATGGCGCGGCAGGCGGAACGCTTCGACGCTGGCGACGTGTTCAGCGCGATTGCCAGCAAACTGATCCGTCGCCATCCGCACGTATTCGGTGACATGCATGTGGGGGCGAGCGATGAGGTGTTGCGCAACTGGGAGGCGATCAAGCGCACCGAGCATGCCGCAAAAGGGGTCGTGCGCCAGAGTGCGCTTGACGGTATTCCGCCGTCGTTGCCCGCACTGGCGGCTGCGCAGAAGGTGACGTCGAAAGCGTCCAGGGCCGGGTTCGATGCGCCAGAGATTGACCACGCCTGGGATGCGCTGGCGGAAGAACTCGCCGAATTGCGCGCTGGCGCCACCGATCCGGCGCAGGCGGAAGCCGAACTGGGCGATGTGCTCCTGGCGGTTGCCCGGCTGGGATGGCGGCTCGGCGTCGATGCGGAAAGTGCGCTGCGCGCTGCAATTGCGCGGTTTCGGCGCCGTTTTTCCCGGCTCGAAACATTGCTCGACGGGCGCGATCTCCGCACCCTGAGCGTCGAAGAAAAACTGGCGTTGTGGGAGCGCACGCATGAGGCGCCCGATGGCACAGACCCCGCATGGTGAGTGGTATGCCCAAACCGCCGCTCGATATTCGTGTTGGCGATGTCGTTCAGATGCGCAAGCCCCATCCGTGCGGCGGGGATACATGGCAGGTTGTGCGGATCGGCGCAGAGATCGGCATCCGTTGTCTGACCTGCAACCGTAGGATTCTGCTGTTGCGATCCGATTTCGAGCGCCGGGTCAAACGCATTGTTGAGCGTGCATCGTGACTGCTGGCGCTACTGGCACACCATTACAGATCGCGGTATCATGGGGATGCGTGCTGTGTATCAACTGTCAGCCTGGAAACGAGGCGCACCACGATGCCTGCAAACCGCTCCTCTCATCAGCGCAGCGGCATACTGATTGCGGCGCTTGCGATTGTGCTGCTTCTTCTCATCTGGCCCGCCGGGGGCGCGACAGCGCAACAGAGCGGCGGTCCGCTCTACCTGGTCGAAGTCAGCGGTATTGTGACCGCGCCAACGATCGATTATTTGCGGCGGGCGGTTCAGATTGCGGAAGCGTCGAGCGCCGATGCGTTGATCATTTCGTACAGCAGCACCGGCGGCGTGCTCCGCGACGTGCGCGTCTTCGCAGCGGAAATCGCTCAGGCGCGGGTGCCGGTTGTGGTCTTTATCACCCCGCGCGGGACGCAGGCGGGTCCCGCTGGCGCGCTCTTCGTCACGTCTGCGCACATCAGCGCCCTTTCGCCCGATACCAGTTTTGGCAGCCCCTTCCCGCTGGCGCAGGTCGATGAGACGCTCAGCCAGCAAACGCGCGACCTCCTCCTCGACAACGTCAGCGCGCAGATGCGGAAATGGAACGAAACGCGCGGGCGGAACGCCGAATGGATCGACCGCGCCGTTCGTGAGGGGGTCATTCTCAACAATCAGCAGGCGATCAGCCTCGATCCGCCAGCGATCGATCTGGTGTCCGCCGATCTGCGCGAATTGTTGACGCTGCTCGATGGGCGGATGGTCACACTCGATGATGGTCGAACGGTGCGCATTGCATCGATCGGGCGCACGCCGATGTTGATTGAGCCGACGCTGTTCGAAAGCCTGCGGCTGGCGCTTGCCGATCCGACGGTGGCGTTTGCGCTGCTGGTGCTGGGGGCGATGGCAATCTATCTTGAGTTGAGCACGCCAGGGGTTGGATTATTCGCTGGCGCTGGCTTCCTGCTGTTACTTGGCGCTGCTGCCGGGTTTCTGGCGCTTCCAGTGCTGTGGTGGGCAATGACGCTGGTGATCATCGGTCTGGTGCTGATTGGCGCCGAGTTTGTCGCGCCGACCCATGGCGGTTTGATGATCACCGGTCTGGTGATGCTTGGCATTGGCGGAGGAAACCTGATCGATGCAACGCAAGCGCCTGGCGCCGGTGTCGCCTGGTGGGCATTGGTGATCGTCATTGGCGGAATCGCCGCCACTGCCGCGTTGGGGCTGGCGCTTGCACTGCGCAGCCGCAAACGCCCGGCAGCCATCGGAACCGAGGCGCTGGTAGGGCGTCTGGCTCAGGTGCGGCGGCGGTTAGACCCGCGCGGCATGGTGTTCGTCGAAGGCGCGTTGTGGCAGGCGATCAGCGAGACTGATCCGGTGGAAGCGGGCGATTGGGTGCGCGTGGTCGCAGTGCATAACCTGCAATTGATTGTGCGACCGCTCGAAAGCGAGGAACCAACGACGCGCGAGGCGCAACCGCCTTCTGAAGGGCGCGTCGTCTAGGCAAAGGAGCATGTCATGGGTTCTGGAGCACTCTTCTTGTGTCTTGGCGTTCTGCTGTTCGCCGTTCTGATGATCGGCTTCTCCGCCATCAAAATTGTGCCGGAGTATGAACGCGGCGTCGTCTTTCGTCTGGGGCGATTGGTCGGTGCACGCGGACCGGGGTTGTTCTTCCTGATCCCGATCATCGAGCGTATGGTGCGGGTCGATCAGCGCGTTATCACGATGGATGTGCCGCCGCAGGAAGTCATCACGCTCGATAACGTGACGATCAAGGTCAATGCAGTGCTCTACTTCATGGTTGTTGACCCCGAAAAGGCGATTGTGAAGGTGATGGATTACATTCGGGCGACCATGCAGATTGCGCAGACGACGCTGCGCAGCGTTGTCGGGCAGGTTGAACTCGACGAACTGCTGGCGCGGCGTGAAGCGATCAACGAGCGGTTGCAGCGCATCATTGATGAGCAGACCGAACCATGGGGCGTCAAGGTCACAATCGTTGAAGTGAAGGATGTTGAGTTGCCGCAGGGCATGCAGCGCGCGATGGCGAAGCAGGCGGAAGCCGAGCGCGAGAAGCGCGCCAAGATCATCCACGCCGACGGCGAACTGGCTGCGTCGCGTATGCTCGCTGAGGCAGCCACCGTGATCGCCAGCGAGCCGGTGACGCTCCAGCTGCGCTATCTGCAAACACTGACCGAAATCGCAGTCGAGAAGAACAGCACGATCATTTTCCCGCTGCCGGTTGACACCATCAAAATCTTTATGGACGGACTCGAACGTGCGAAGCGCAATGGCGCTGCGCCGGTTGTCCGTCATGAAGACCTGAACGATCAACCGCGCGAGCATGACGGGCAGACAGTGGTGCGCCACAGCGACGGCGACGAGGCGTTGAGGTCGTGAACGATCAACTGTACGAGCATGATAGTCAGGCGGCATAATCCTCGCGCCCTGAACGTATTGCTCTGTCGATTTCTGCAATGCGCTGGCTCACCATCGCGCGTTGCGCGGCGCTGCACTGGGGCAGCGCTGCGCGCGCGGCGTTGAGCGCCAGCGTTGCTTCCGCCAACCGTCCTTCCTGCACCAGATGCTGCGCCAGGGCGCAGTGCAGCGACACTCCGGCGTCCGGTTCCGGTTGGTGCGTCAGCCCTGCGCGCAGGTGATCCTCGATCAGTGCGGCATGAGTCCCAGCCGCAGCCAGCGCCTGCGCAAGGTAGAGGCGCGCT
>DAOTWI010000805.1:0-12263 GCA_034436075.1 Roseiflexus sp. | reverse complement strand
CGCACGCACGCTGGCTTCCCCTGCGCCGACGACCACGACCTGCCGGGTGACGCCGAGCGCGGCGAGGTCGTCGGACAGGCGGCGAATGGCGGGGACGTTCGCAATCGGGAAGGCGCATTTGTTGCGAACCACATTGTAGGGCCAGAAACGCCGACCAGCGCCGGCAGCGAGCAGGATCGCAGTCCGAATCATCGACGTCATATCCTCGAAATTTCACAATCGCCACACATAGCCAGGGGCTTCAGCCCCTGGCGTGCGAGCGTGCGCGGCGTTTCCAACTCGCCCCTCGTGCGGTATACGAGTCAAATTCGTGGCTGGTCATCGAACCAGCGATGGCAAAAGGAATCAGCCATGAGTTACCGGCGCCTCTACTACCACCTCGTGTGGGCGACATATCGACGGCGCCCCACGATCACCAGGGACGTTGAGCGTTCCATCCACCGCGCCCTGCGCGACAAAGCCCGCGAACTGAAGGTTTTCGTGTACGCAATCGGCAACGTCGAGGACCACATCCACCTGGCGATCTCCATCCCACCCACGATCGCCGTCGCCGAGTGCGTCCGCCACCTCAAAGGCGCAAGCTCATACATCGTCAACCGGGAACACGCCGGGATCGACTTCGCCTGGCAGACCGGATACGGCGCATTCACCTTCGGCGACCGCGACAAACCGATTGTGGTCGCCTACGTGCGCAACCAGAAGCGCCACCATTGCGCCGGAACGACGCTTTCCGCCCTCGAACGCACCCCCGACGACGACAACGAAGAAGGGGATCGCCATCCATAGCCAGGGGCTCAACCGAAAACGCTGAGCGCAATGAATGGAGCGCCAACAATAGCCAGGGGCTTCAGCCCCTGGCGTGCGAGTTCACCCTCACACCCCAACCAATTGCAACGGGTTCGGCATAAACAGCAGCACAAAGACAATCAGCCCCAGAATGGCAAGCGCGGCGTGCGCCGGTCCAATCCGCGAGACGTCGTTCAGCGGCGGCGGATGGCGCGGACCGATCAGCAGCCCCAGCACCCCCCACAGAAGCCAGTTCGGCGCAACGAGCGTTCCGAGCAGCACGCACCCGCCAATGAAGGCATACGCCAGGTAGTGCGCATACTCGCCGAGCAGCGCATATGCCACGTGTCCGCCATCGAGCTGACCGATGGGCAGCAGGTTGATCATCGTCACCAGCAGACCGATCCACGCCCCCCAGGCGACCGCGTTCAACTGCACATCCACACCGTTGCCCGGCAAGAACTGCCCGAACACCAGGTATTTCGCCGCTGCATACAGGATCGAGTTCCCCTCCTGAATGTACCCCCCCTCCGGCGGCGGACCGACCGGCGACGTCGCCAGCCCGTAGAACAGGAGCGGAATGGCGACCGCCAGCCCGGCGAGCGGACCGGCGATGCCGATCTCCAGGATCGTCTTGCGGTCGAGCATCGGTTCGCGCTGAACGATCACCGCGCCGAGCGTGCCGGTAAAGGTGATAATGCCGAGACCAGGGATCGGGATCGGCGGCACAGGAATGAAGTACGGCAGGCTGACCGGCGCGCGCCGCCAGCGCCCGACGACATAGTGCCCCATTTCGTGGACGAACAGAATGCCCATGATCGTCGCCGAGAACGGGATGCCCGCCACAATCCCCGCCGGATTGCGGAACACATCGATCCCATCGTAAAGCGCACCGACCATTAGCGTGGAGAGAATCGTGATGATGAACAGCACAACCGGGATCACAATATTGGGTTTTGGCGCTGAAACAACGAACGGCAGCGCCATGATCTCCACATCATCGCCGGATGTGCGCAGGAACGGGGTGAACCCCAGCGCCTCCATGCCCGCCCGGATCTGCGGGTAGACCTTGTCGGCGGGGGCGTGGAGTGTGCCGGCCATCGTCAACACGCCGCGGCTGTCCCAGGCGTACCGGTCGATGGTCATCAACCCATCGAGCGCCAGACGCACTCGCCCCATCAGTTCAAGACGGTCAAGGGTATCGGAAACCTCTGTATCCACACGTCTATCCTTATCTGTTTGCGGAACCTGTAATGTCCCATGATACCAGCCATTTGGGAATCATGGGTGCGCCCGGGGGCAGGCATTGTCGGGCGCCGCGTCGGGCTGATCACGCGAAGGGCGTTGCCGCCTACCCACCCGGCGGTTGATGGAGTTTGAAAAATTATTCCGCTATCCGCCTTGTAGCCCGGCGACTGAAGTCGCGGGCTACAGTTGCGAAGCCCGCCTGCGCGGGCTAGACCGGGCAATACCGAAGTATGTTCTCAAAAACCATACGCCGCGGGCTACGGGTGCGAAGCCCGCCTGCGCGGGCTAGACGTGGCGATACCGGGTTATGTTCTCAAAAATCATAAGTCGCGGGCTACAGTTGCGAAGCCCGCCTGCACGGGCTGGACCGGGCAATACCGAAGTATGTTCTCAAAAACCATCACGCCCGCGCAGGCTTATCGTCTTTTGTGCGCCCCGCACGATCTCAATCGGCAGCGCCGCGCTGCCGACCATCCGCGAACTTTCACACCTTTACCCTTTCCGCCTGAAACGTTCAACATTCAACGTTCAACGTTTTTTTCCGGCTCCGCAATCGTGATCAGCCGGTTGGTCATTTCGACCGTGCCGTCGGCGATGACTTTATCGCCAATGCACGAGATCATGGTCACCATCTCGCGTCCCTGCGGCAGCATGTACTGAACCTCATCCGGTTGCGCCCAGACCTGCCGGGTGACGATGTAGCGATGCGCGTTGCCATTGGCATCGATGAGCGTCACGGTTGCGCCTGGACTCAATTCCTTCACGCGCGCGAAGGGGGCGGGAATGTGCGGCGCTTTGCGGAAGCGCAACACATGCCCCCAAAGCACGATGTTGTCCCCCTGCCCCGGCATCGCGCCGAGCCGGTACCATCCGATGTCGTGATCCAGCACGACCGGTATCCGGTTGGCGTCGAGACCGACCGGGATCAGGGCGCGATCCAGGTCGATGGCATCGATGACCAGGCGGACCGGCGGCGCCGCCTCTGGTCGCGCTGTCGGGATGGGGGAAGGGAGTGCGGTTGGCGGAGGCGCCGGCTCTGGGGTGGCGGTTGGAAGGGAAGTTGGTGCAGCAGTTGCGGTTGGCGCCAGAGTCGGCAGGGGCGTCGCCGTTGGCGGCGTTGAGGCGGCGGGCAGCGTTGCTGCGGGCGATGCGTTGCGCACATCGGAGGCGGACGACATCTGAGCCGGCGCAGCGCCGCACCCGGTGATGAGCAGGCTTGTCATAATCATCGAAATCCAGCGAATAGGGAGTGGCATACCTTCTCCTCTCGTGAGACCAACGAATCGGGGCAGGAGTGACACCTTCAACCTTCTCGCCTTCAACCTTCAACCAGAGAGCAGAACCGTCTCCGTCGTAGTTTTGTACGGACGGAAGCCGCGCGCCTGGTAATTTGCCAGCGCGTGAGGTCCGTCGAGCGTACAGGTATGCACCCAGACGCGATTGGCGCCATCGTCGAACGCGCGCTGCACGCCAGTCGACAGCAGATGCTTCCCCAACCCGCGCCCGTGGAACATCGGCGCCAGCCCGAAGTAGGCAACTTCGACATCCGGCTCTTCCGATTCCGCGTTGAGTTCGATGTATCCGGCTGGCGTGCCCTGAACATAGAGCACGAGCAGCGTAACGGACGGGCGCGAGAGGTATTCCAGCAACCGCTCGTCGCTCCAGTCGAGGCGCATCGTCCAGTGGTACGTCTCGCCGACGGCGCGGTACAGAAAGCGGTAGAATGCCGGAAATGGGATGTGCGACTCAATCACCGCCACGTCGGGATCGGTCGTAAACGAGGGGCGGAACGCCGTCCGATCCGGCAGTTCGAGATAGGTGGTGACAACGGTCACCTGGCGACTGGTTGTTGTCATAACTCGTCTCTGGAAAATACGTGCGATATCAGGAGCGTGATCAATACCGACTATACCATACGTGCGGCATCTTTTTTCTTGCGCAGGGCGACTCCGCTCAATCATTGTAACTGTTCACGCCCTTTCTGGGAGCACAGGCGTCGCGTGCGGCGTCTTAGGGCGGCGGGGCGCCGTGTGTTGGCGCTCGCTCAGACCATTCCGCCGCCGCTTCTCCTTTTCGGGGGTTACCCCCGAACCCCCGTTCTGGATGACCGGCGGCACCGTTTACCCCGACCGTGAACAGGTACCAGTCGTTGCACGCCAGCGAAACCAGATATGGTACAATATGCTTGTGATACATTGCACGTGTCGTTCTGGCAAGCCCGCCATCCGTCCGCGTCCACTGCCCGCTGTCCATCGCCAGTACACGATTACAGGGCGCATCCCTTTTTCAATGGAGTGACTATGAGCATTGCACCGCACCACTATCCGGATACCGCGTGGTCGACCCTGATCGCCGGGCGCTCTAGTGAGCGTGCAGAACGCGGAACCTTGATCTATACCCCGGATGATTCCGCCGGGGATCTCTTCGTCCTGCAATCAGGGACGGTGAGCCTGCATCTTCGATCAGGAGAAGGGCGGACAATGACGCTGCGCATGATCGAAGCCGGGCAGGTGTTCGGGCATGTCGGCGCCGGGGACGCAACGCACTACGATACGTTCGCCGAGGCGAACTCGCCGGTGCAGTATGTGCGCATCTCCCGCGATGAGCTTGCGGATCTGCTGGCGCGTACGCCCGAACTGGGCATTGCGCTGGTCGAAGACATGGCGCTGCATCGCGCCGTGATCAGCCGGCGTCTCGACGAGGTGGCGTTCAAGTCGGTGCCGGCGCGTCTGGCGTCGCTCCTGCTCGACCTCGCCCGCCGCCACGGGGGACCGCACGCCGCCAGCGTGCCGCGCCACAGCCATCGCCAACTTGCGGAGATGATCAACGCCTACCGCGAAACGGTGACGAAGGTGATCAATCAGTTCCGCGATGCGCGCCTCCTCGAAATCGACCGTTCGAGCATCACGCTGGTGAATGTGCGCCGTCTCGAGGAACTGGCGCAGAGCTGACCAGCATCCGTTCACTGATCTCCCACAGACGCGCGGCTGCGTCCATGTCCTGCGCCTGCGGCGCTGGCGCTGTCTCGCGCGACTTCACGAAATACCTGCCGCTCGTGGTCGCTGCTTCTGGCGCAGTCGCCAGATAGATCGACGTCTGCGCGCCTTCTTCCGGGCTGATCGCCCACAAACGCTGCATCAGCGCCATTAACCCGCCCCACACGGGACCATTGTTGTGAGCGAAGCGCGTGGCGACGAACCCCGGATGCAGCGCATTCGATGTCACACCTGATCCTGCCAGGCGGCGCGCCAGTTCATTCGAGAAGAGAATGTTCGCCAGTTTCGACTGGGCATAGGCCGCCCAGCCATTGTAGCCGCGGGTGAACTGGAGATCGTCCCAGCGCATCGTTCCGCTGCGGTGCGCGTCCGAAGAAACGTTGACGACCCGCGCTGGAGCGCTGGCGCGCAGCGTGTCGAGCAGCAGGTTGGTCAGCAGGAAGTAACTCATATGGTTCAGCGCCCAGGTCATTTCGATGCCGTCGGCGCTGACCTGGCGCGAGGCAAAGAAGCCGCCAGCGTTGTTGACCAGCACGTCGAGCCGCGTATGGCGTCGCAGAAACGCTTCAGCCACTGAGCGCACGCCGTTCTGCGACGAAAGATCGGCGACCAGCGGTTCGACGTCGGCGCCGGTCGCCTGCTTGATGCGCGCCACGGTTGCTGCGGTGCGCTCCGCATTGCGCCCGACGATGACCACGTGCATTCCGCGGCGCGCCAGTTCGCGCGCGGTGACTTCACCAATGCCGGATGTGGCGCCGGTGATGAGACAGACATGTGTGTGTGTCATTGATGTTCCTGTTTCAAGCAATCATGGACGCCTCTATGATACGTCAGAGGCGCTTTACGTGTCCAATGAACAGGAAGATCAACCAGATAGCGGACAACCTCGTGATTGGCGTTGGCAGAGCCTGTCGAAGCCAACGCCAGCCGCGCCGCAGGTGCAGGCGTGACGGTCTAGACGCAGATTGATCTCCCTGTAAGAGTACGTGGACGGGCAGTCGCCGGATGACGCAGCAGGGCGCAATCTCCATGCGAGGCGCGGCAACGTCCCAACGCGCCTGGATTGTCAACCCTATCTTTCTTGATTTTCTCAATTACGGATGTATGTTGTGCGCTTTTTTATTATCATGTGTCGAAGATATGTGCATTGATACAGACGATTTCTCGGAAAGATATTGACACATCCATGCGATGGGTGTATACTATGCGCAGAATAGAACAGGAGTGTGATGCGCCTGTTCGCGCCCGGCAACTTCCCGGCAACCTTCGGGAACGTTGCTTTGTGCGCGAGTCGAGGCGCATCGTCACAGCAAAAAGGGCGTGAGCATGCTGCAGCGACTTCGGGCGGGTGCGAGCCGAGGGCAGAGCGCGTCCGGGTTCGGCTGTGACGTCTGCCAGGGAAAACCTGTGGTTACAGGGTAAACCTGGCCGTTGCGCGCGTTAAGCGTTTCGAGTGAGCGCAGCGCCCTGCTGCGTTGCGCTAAGCGGGGTGGTACCGCGGGTTGTGGTCAACCCGTCCCGGCGTGGTCGTCGACCGTGCCTGGACGGGTTCCTTGCCTTAGAGAGGAGGAGCCAGTGACCACGAAAATGAGCGTTGATCGATCCATGCAAGAGATTTCAAATGGCCTGGCATGGCAGAGGAACGGAACCAAAACATCGTCCGCAGCGCCGGTTCGCGGTGACCCGAAGATTCTGGCGCTCATTAACCGTGTGCTGCCGGAAGTTGAAACCTGGCGCGAGCATCTGACCGTCAGTATTGGGCGTGCGACGAAACTCACTGGTCTCAAAGACACCCAGATCCGGTATTTTGAGGATCTTTACCGGCAGGATCGCGACGCCGCCGTGCACTCTGGCGCTACCCGTTCCTATTCGCTGGCTGATCTCCGCCGGCTGGCGGTGTTTGCCGAATTGCTCAAGGAAGGGTATCGACCGGTGCAGGCGACGGAGATGGTGCGTTCGTTTGCGAGTGTGATCGACCAGGGGGCTGCACGCACCATTGCTGATGTTCTGCGCGAAGAAGGCGATGCGATTACCGATGGCTTCCTGCTGTCGCGTCTGGCGAGCCAGGTGATTTTTGCAGCGCAGCGTGAACTCCGCGAGCGTGCGCAGGATGCCCGGGTTACCGCCATGTTTCTGGTGGAACGCAGCATCGATCCATCCGCAATGATCGATCTCGCACGCATGGGGAGAGACCTCGCGGCGCATCCGTATGACATGCTCGTTGCAGTCGACCGGGCTGCCGTTATTGGTGAACCGTTCGACGGCGGCGAGAGTGTGTGGAATGACGACGAAAGCAGTATTGTGCTCTTCTATAGCCGTGATCCGTGGAGCGTTCCTGTGCCGGATCACGCGCAGTTCTGCTGTTACCGTCCGCTTTCGGCGCCAGATGCAACGGTCGTCTTTATGGTCGAGTCTAATGGGCATGACAATCTGCCGCCAGTGCTGACGATTGAGACGTCGGCGCGCGCTCATCTTCTCGACTGGATGGTGCGCATGTGCCGCGCCATCTTTCCCGAGTTCCGCCGGGCGACGCGGATGCACAACTACCGCTATCGCTCTGATGGCTATCGTCTGTCGCATACGCGCAAGGCGTTGAATCGCCTGATGGATCGCGTGCGCAACCTGATCTTCGACGAGGATGCTGAGGTCAGCCTGGCATGCCTGCTTTTGCCCAACGACCTCTACGAACCGGCGTATCTGTCGATTCTGGCGCACGCGGGCTATCCTGATGAGGTTGCGCGCCGCGCCAGGCTGAGTCTCCACGGCGACGGAGAGGGCTTGAGCGGGCGCGCCTTCAATAAACGCGAGCCGTTTCTGACCCGTGACGCTGCGCACGATATGCGCGTCTTCGGCGCGCAGGACGAACATTGCCAGGTTGCGCTTGCGGCGCCGCTCCTGTCGCACTGGGATACGCATCCGTTTGGCGTGCTCTACCTGGCGTCGCAACGCCCGGTTTCCGCGCTCTGGAGCAAAACGGCGTTCGTGGCGCTGGTGTTTGGCAATATTCTCAGCGAACTGCTGGGACGCTGGTGGCTGACGCGCCTGCGCCGGAAACACGACGATCTGCTGCATTCCTATGTGGAAGAGTATGTGCGCTGGTTCGATGGAATGGATATGCACGGACCGGAGTTTCAAGAGGGTCTGGGGCAGATCGAGCAGATCTGGGAACGGATCGCTGCAGTGTTCGAGAACGCTGGAAATGCGCGGGCGCTGGTCGAGCGTCTGTCGCGCCAGTATGTCACGCTGGCGGTGCTCGACATTGATCGCAGCCGCTGCCGGAGTCGCGGCGATGAGCCGTTTTTGCTGGCGGCGCAACGCCATGTTCACCAGGCAATCGCGCACATCCTGCCCGGCGTTCGGGGATACTGGTTCAAGAACGATCATACCCTGCTGGCGCTTGATGGGTATACGCTGGAAGAGGCGATCATCCTGACTCGACGGATTGCCAGCCGGGTGCAGATGGTGCCGGTCGTTGTTGCAGGCAGAACCGAGCGCACCACGATCACGATCAGCGCCGCGCTCAAGGCGCTTTCGTATCAGGAACTCTACGATCTCTCCCACCACGACCGCGACGTGCTGCGCGCGAGCCTGACAACCATCATCGATGCCGTCTATGAGCAAACCCGTGGGTGTGAGCGCACGATCAAGGCGTTTCAGAATGGCGCGTGGGAGAAAGTGTGAGGAGTTTCCCGGATGCTGCCGTTCTTGCGAGCCGCGCAGCAATCTTCTCTGACTGCTGCGTTATCGAGTGCGGGCACCCCGATGCGGCGGGCTCGTGGAGTGTGAACGCATATTCCGCTCTCCGCTCGTCCGCCTCCCCGCCCGGCGGCTGAAGCCGCGGGCTGCGGGAAGCGAAGCCCGCCTGCGCGGGCTACGGGTGGCGATACCGGATTATTGTCTCAAAAATCATGCCCCCCCAATCCTCCCCCGCAAGCGGGGGGTGGGGGGGCTTGCCGTCTGACACTTCATGCCTGGACTCCAGATTCAGCCCGTAGCGATGCCGGCGCTTGCACCGGCATTTTTTAGAAAATCTCTACTTGACTCTTGCAATTCTCCGATCTACTATAGAAGTGCGTATGAACGCACTGGCTCTCCGGCGCAATTCTCGAATTTCCCAGGTGATACAGGTATGAATCGAGCGCAGATCGAGGTTGTCCGTATCCTCCCATCGTTATGGAAGGAGTATTGTTGTGGACACCCCGTTGCTTCTCTGGGTTGTCGGAGGCATTCTCGGGTTTTGGGTCTGTTTCTTTCTTGGTAGTCGCACTGCGTATCATCCTTCGACGCGGTGGCTTCGCTGGTCGTGTGTCTTCGCCGGTCTCCATTTCCTCTTCGCAGCGCTTGAGTCTCCTCTCGAACCCGGTGGACGCGCCGTTATCCCGCCCCTCCGTGTAGCAACCGGACTGATTGCAATCGCATGCTGGCATGGATGGCTCGTCGGGGTGCGCGGGCTCACCCGTGCCGAGGGCGTCGTCCGCAACGTGCATCTGGGTGTGGTGGCGGGGTATGGGCTGCTCGTAGCGCTCGCCAGTTCTGGCGCTGACGCGGCGATCGCCTGGATTGCGCCGCTGGCGATCAATCCGCTGCTGGCGCGTGCGCTCGTCAGCGGCTACGTAACGGTTGCGCTGATCCATATCTGGATGATGACCTGGCGGCTGTATCGGCGCGAAACGATCCTGGTCGCTCGCGGCGCATCCAGGGTGTTGCTGATGGCAACGACCATCGTTTGTCTCAGTGTCATTGTTGTTGCAGGTCTGCCCATGCTGCGACGATCATTTCCTGAGATCGCGGCGCCGGTTGAGCAGGCGGGATACGGATTGCTCTGCGGCGGCATTGCGCTAATGGGCTATGGCGCATTGACTTATGTGCGACGCTATATGGGGCGCAGCACCGGTCGTGATTACCTGGCCAGCGGGTTTGCCAGCCTGGGCATCGTGGCATTGTACGAGAGCGTGTTGATCGGTTTTCGCTCGGCAACGCTGAACGTCGTGCCAGCCAATCAGTCGCTCGTTTTGGGAATCGTCCTCGTTCCTGTCATCATTGCCACCCACTTCGGGTTCGACCAGCTGCGCGACATCCTCGACTGGGTGCGCGTCGGCGACGCCGCGCGCCGGGTGCGCGGCATGCTGCGCACCATTACACGCCAGATCGGGTCTGAAAAGCCGCGTGATCAGGTGATACGCGATGTATTGCAATCGCTGGCGCAATGGCTGCGCGCGGAACGCATCGCTGTCTTCTGGTTCACCGTGAACGAGGCGCGCCTGCTTGCGACGCATGGCGATGCGCCAGACGCGGCGGTGCATACCGACGATCTTCGCGCCGCGCGGCCGCAACCGTTCAAAAGGTCCTCTGGCTATGAGCATCTCCTGCCGCTCTGCGTCGGTCGCAGACAGCGCGGCGCGCTCCTGATCGGCGGTTCTGGCTGCAGGCGGCGGCTCCTGGACGAGCGCGAGCGCCTGGAAGCAGTCGGGTTGCTGCTTGCCGATTATATCGAGCACACGGAGGCTGAACCGGTGACCATTCCGCAACACATGCATCGCATCGAGCAGCAGACCCGCGATGTGCAGAAACTGCACGATGCACTGAACAGGGCGCCATCTCCGCCGGTCTTCATCACCACGCTGGGACCGTTCAAGGTTGAGGTGGATGGAAAACCGGCGTCCTACAAGGAAGGACGCGTTGGAAGGCACATGCTCAATGGCATGTTCATGTACCTCGTGTACAAGGCGGGCAAACCAGTCTCACGGGATACGCTAATCGAGATCGCCCGCGATCATCGCCGTGGTCGCAAGCCCGACGATGATCGTGAACCCCCGGACCGCGCCCATTATATCTCCGGGTTGCGCAAAATGCTGGAACGTTGGGGTATGGCGGATGCTCTGGAGATTACCGACTCGACCGTGATGCTGAAGCGTCATGCATCGTGGACGACCGATACCGATCAGGTGGTCGAATTGCATCGGCGTGCAGAACAGGACATTGCCGATGGTCAGGTGAGAAATGCGATCGCCTTGCTCGAAAAGGCGCTCGATCTGTTCCACGGCGATTACCTGCAAGAGTTCGATGCTCCTGACCATCGCATCGATCACGATGTGTACCAATGGGAGCGCAAACGCTCTGCGATTGAGCAGCGCCTTCTGGCGCTCTATCTTGATACTCCTGACCTCACAGACGCCGATGTGCAGCAGATGCAGGTCATTGCACACAGGATGCTGACACACAGCGACGACGATCCTGCTGTCGTCGCCCTCGTTGAACGGGTCGCGCGGCGCTGCGGGGATAACCGCCTCCTCCAGCGCCTGGCGCGTCTTAGGCGATAAGACCAGGCAGTGGCGAATGTCTGCCCAGCTCCGTACAAAAATAAAGATTTTCTCTAAATAGGGCAGGAATATGTCCTGATTTTCTATATCTCACATAATTTCCTGGTCGTATCTCACTCGTTTCTCAGTCGCCTGGATACAATGAACGTGTCACTGCTGCCGGCGCTGCTCATATGAACGGCGCTCTTTCAGCAGTGGCAGGGAGGCTGCAATGGCGACGTCGGCGTACCCCTCGTTTCAGGATCAGGAGTTTCGTCCCCATCCGTACATCGTCGGCGGCAAAATCGTTGTTCTCCTGGCGTGTGGCGCCGGCATCCTGCTGGCTGGCGTCGCCCACGCTGCGGTTATCGTGATGCCGGTGGCGCTGACGCTGCTTGTGCTGGCGGCGCGCATCGCCTACTGCGAACTGGCAACGATCCTGGTGGTGCGGGGTGACACGCTCCTGCTGCGGCAGGGATGGATCTTCTGGCGCGAGGAGCAGATTCCGCTGCATCGCTCAGATGTGCTGACTACCCAGAGCCTGCCGGGACGCCTGTTCGACTACGGGCATCTGACGATAACCCGCGATGAGCGGGTGCTGACGGTGCGCAACCTCGGCGAGTTCCGGCGGTTGCAGGAAGAAATCGCCCGTTTGCAGCGCATTCCATCGTTCTGGAGGGCGCCATGAAACGTTTTGCGCTTACACTGTTTGCGCTGGCGCTGATCGTGTTGCTGCTCAGCAAGAATGTGTCGCGTCTGGCGGAGAGCGTCACGCTCTGCTCCATTGGTCTGGCGCTGTTGCTGGGCGAGCGTCTCTTTGTCGCCATCAGTCGCCGGGTGTTGTCTGGGGTCAACGTCGTCGCCTGCGCCAGGGCTATCCAGCGGCTGCGGCAGGCGGCGGGCTTGCCAGCCGATCGCGCCAGCGGGCGTCGCC
>DAOTWI010000804.1:0-3409 GCA_034436075.1 Roseiflexus sp. | reverse complement strand
ATGACCGTTCGGCGTGGGCAGTGGAAATCTGCGTCAACCAGCAGGATGGGCGTGGTTTCCAATGCGAAGAGGTGTGGGTTGACGAGAACGACAACTGGAGCTACGCCCTGCCCATCCGCGCAGGAGTGGCGCAGGCAGCGCAGCAAGTCCGCTTGACGCCGATCGACCTCGCCGGCAATCGCGGCACTGCCCGCCAATTCAACTACGTGATCGACACGGTTGCGCCGTCCGTCCCCGGCGGGTTGTTGCCACCCGCCACGTCACTGCCGGCAGGGAACGTCTTGATCGGCGGCACGTATGCCGATGCGGTGGGGGTCACGTCCATCACCGTGCGGGTGGAACGGCCCGATGGGTTGGTTGAAAACGGGGCCGCCGATCTGCAAGGCAACCAGTGGCGCTACATCGCGGCGCTGAGCGTACCCGGCCCGCACCGCATCTACATCACGGCCCGCGACGCCGCCGGCAACACGCGCACCATCGGGCTTTTGCCGATCAATGGTCCGTATCGCATCTTCATGCCCGTGATTTCCAGGTAGGGAGGTGATACTGGTTTATGGAAATGATGCGACGCCCTCTTCTACCGTTGCACCAACGGCAGATACGGCTAAAGACCCCGCTGGTAATCGTGCTCTTCCCGACCGTCTGCCAGCCGCTTTGCCAGTAAGCGATGTTCTTGCCGCCAGCAGCCGGGCCTTGCAGGTTAAGCATCGTACCCAGACCGGACTTGAACCCGGCCGGGCCGGTGATGATGCTCAGCTCGGTGTCGATCGCCACGTCTTGTGGAAGCGTTAGCTTCCACGTGTGGAGTGAGAAGCCTGCGCTCTCGTATTGGGTGGCGGGGGTGGTCTGTCCGGTCAAGCGCAGTTGCCCGCCGGTTTCGGTGATGGTGGAGAACGAGCCGTTGGGGATGTTCCAGAATAGGCTGATCACGCCGTCCTGGAAGTCATCAAAGAACAGGAACGTATCGGCGCCGCTGCTGGCGCTCGTGCGCAGCGCGTTGCCGCAGGTCACGTTGATGGATCGAGCGCCGACTGGCAGGTAGGGTACATTGACCCAGATCCGCGTCACCTGGGTGTTACACCCTGCTTCCAGCCAGTAGTCGAGTGGACCAGACTCGTCAAAAAACCGGAGATCGCCGCAGTCGGCGCACAACTTGCTGGCTGCAATCAACGCAGCGGTATCGAATGTGACCATCACAGGGTAGTTGTAGAGCGGCGCTGTGGCGGTATTGGTCAATGTGATCGGGCGGGAGTAGCCGGTCTCGTCGGTAGCGAAACGCCAGCCGCCCAGCGCCAGTTGTGCGCCGCCACTGGTGAGGCTCCACCACGGCTCGACCCGTTCCACATCGGGTGGTCGCAGGTCAACCGAGGCAGCCGTGTACCATGCATCGTTACCGAGCCGGATCGCTACTGGCTGAATGCCGGTCAAGCCGGTGGTGCTGACGGTACACTCGCCAGTCGCCAGACAACGAAATCATACGTCCGGCGCTGTACGCCAGCACGCTATCGCGCAGCACGTTATCGTTCCCGCGTAAGTCAATCCCCGGCGTCGCAGATGTCCAGAACAGCGGTGGCAGCCGCTGGACGCGCCACGGGAAACGCACCTCCAGGTTTTGTAACACCAGATAGTGCGATTGGGTGTTGGTGAGGATGCTCGCTCCAAAGATGCTCAACCCATCGAGAACGATTTGGTAGCCGCAGTCCGTGTCGTTGAGCGTTGCCATGTTCGCCAATTCATACGATTCCACCCTTGCATGATGACCCATTTTTCATACAAAATGTCAATAGTACCGATCTGCTAACCTCTACTATGACTACCATGCTCCGAGTGACAAACGGCTCGTGGCGCTCAACGGCGACGCGCGCGCCCAGGACGACGCGTTGCGGCGAAACAACTGGCGTGCCCGCCGTGAAACCTTCCCAGTCCTGATCCCTCTGCGTGGCGCAGATTCTCCATCATAGGAATTGCCCCGCCGGCAGATCGAGATTGATCGTCGTCTGGCGCAATTGTGCGGTCGCGGCGCGCGCTTTCGCCGAAAACAGGCGCATGAGCACAACTTTCTGCAAAGATATGCTGGAGAGTGCTCCCTCATGGCGGCTGCCAATCACGACCACATCCGGCGCCACCGGCCACGCTCCAGCCCGCGCATAGAATCCAGCCAGAGCCGGGTCACAGGTAAAGATGCCGATGTCGGTCGTACTCTGCTCGATATAACGGGTGGCGGCGCCGACAATGCGCGTACCCAAGCCGCGACCTTGATAGGCAGGATCGGTGGCGACGCAACTCAGTCCGGCTATCCAAAACGTTTCAGGTCCATGCTGGATCTGTTTGTGTACGACCGCCGCATAACTCACGACGCGGTTATTGGCTACGAGATAGAATGAGAGCGCGTCAAGCGATGGATCATGTTCTGGCGGGATCGAATCGCCTGGCGGCGGGACGGCGGTTGGCGCAACACGATGCTGAAGAAGGGCGATCTCGTATCGCAGGGCATCACACGCGCAATTGTAGGGGATGACATGACATGGATCTCATCAGAACCGGTATGCCCAGGAGCAGCCATGCGATGGCTCCTTTCGTTGCGGGATCACGGTCTGTCCACACGAGCGTCGGGAAATCGTCCAGGAACTTCTGAAGCAAATGGCCGCCTTCCAGGTAGTCGAGCAGAGTCCGAACTGGCGCACGTGTTCCAGCAAAGACGGGTGCGCCCCAAGAAATCTCGCTTCGTGCTCAACCATTGCGCTCCCCGTTCGTCCACTGGCTTTCATGATAACACAGCCATTGCGCCAGAGGCGCAGTACCGCGCCCGCACCGGGTGCGCGATGCCCGGTGACCGTGGGGCGGACGACGGGTAGGGTGCGATGGCGCCGCGCCCGCGGCTGAAGGTGAAGTGAGACAAAGAGGCGAGAGGCAAGAGGCAAGAAGCGAGAAGCGAGAGGCGAGAGGTGATAAATCTCACTCCTAATTCCTAACTCCTAATCCCTAACTCCTAACCCCAGGCTCTCGGTTCTCCTCTGAAACCCGCTCCCTCCCACGACGTAGATTCAGTGCTGCAACCAAATTGTCAACGAGTTGATAACTCGTCCTTAATAAGGATAAGGATAGGGTAGACTGAGCAGCAGAATGTCGCATAGTAGCAGGGGTGGATTATGCAACCAGTCACGCGCGCTATTGGCATCGGCTATCTGCTGATCTGCCTGCTGGCGCTGCTTGCCACTGCATTCATCGGTCCTGTCGGTTATGCCCCCTTTCCACTCCCCATCGGTCCAGCGCAGGAGCCGGTCGTCGTCACCATCTGGTACGGCACCGAAAAGAAACTCTGGCTCGAAGACGCCGCGCAGCGTTTTATGGCGACCAACCCGCGCGTCGGCAATCGCCCGATTCAGATCGTCCTGCGCGGCATCGGCTC
>DAOTWI010000803.1:0-4025 GCA_034436075.1 Roseiflexus sp. | reverse complement strand
CCCCGCCGATCTGACCCTCACCCTGGACAGCCGCCTGCAGGCAGCAGCGCAACAGGCGCTTGGCGAGCGCGCTGGAGCGGTAGTGCTCCTCGATGTGCCGGCCGGCGCGATCCTGGCGATGGTGACGTACCCGCGCTTTGACCCCAATCAACTGGTGCTGCCGGAACCAGCGACGCAGGCGGATGTAGACCGGGTGCAGGCAGCGTGGGCGGAACTGAACGCGCGCAGCGACGCGCCGCTGCTCAACCGCGCCACGCAGGGGCGCTACCCGCCTGGCTCGGTGATCAAAACGCTGACCGCTGCCGCGGCGCTCGACAGCGGCGTGCTGGCAGACCCTTCAGCGACCGTCACCTGCCCGAACCTGCTGCCGACCGAAGCGGGAGCGCCGCCGGTGCGTAACGCGGTCGATAATCTCTTCCGGCGCACCGGCGACCCCTCCGACCTGGTGCGCGTCTATGCTTTCTCGTGCAATACCGCGTTTGCGCAGGTAGGACTGTCGCTCGGCGCTGACCGCTTCCTCGAATATGCCCGTCACTTTGGACTGCAGACGACCGACACCCGCGCCGGAACCGCCGATCTGCGTGATATTCCGGCAGAAATCGGCACGATTGCAAATGAAGCGTCATTTCTGCAACGTCCCGCGGCGCTGGCGGACACCGCATTCGGACAGGGGCAGGCGCTGGTCACACCGCTCGACATGGCGCAGATGACGGCATCAATTGCCAACGAAGGGCGCCTGATGCGCCCATATCTGGTGGCCGAAGCGCGCAGCGGCGAGCAGGTGATCTACCGGGCGCAACCAGAGACTCTACGGCAGGTCGTGTCGCCGGAGACCTCGCGGCGCATGCTTGACATCATGCGCATCTCGGTCGAAATCGGGTATGCGCAGCCAATTGCGCTGCCGGGGGTCAGTATCGGCGCAAAGACCGGCACGGCTGAGACGCCGCGCGGCGTTCCGCACTCCTGGATCGTCGCGGTTGCACCGGTGGAACAACCGCGCTATGCCATCGCCGTGATTGTGGAGTATGGCGGCGAAGGGAGCCGTTCCGCATTGCCGGTTGCGCGCGAGGTGCTGGCGGCGGCGCTGGAGGTGGCGCCATGAAACGCAGGGCGATAGGGCGAACCTGGTGTAGAGCGGCGCTCATCGTATCGGTTATGCTCGTGACGGCATGTTCCGAACCGCTGGTCGAACCGCGCGCGCCACGCACGCCGACCGCCGTGATCGACCGCTACAACGCAGTTGTGGCGACTGCCGAGGCGGGCGATGATCTGCTGGCGCGCGCCAGAGCCTACTATGATCGCGGGAATATCTGGTTCGAGCAACAGAACTACACGGAAGCCATTGCTGACTATGACCGGGCGCTTGCGCTCGACCCCTCGATGTCGCGCGCCTTTCACAACCGGGGACTGGCGTATGCGCTGCTGAAGGAGTACGACGCTGCGCTGCGCGATTACACCCAGGCGATCCGTCTCGACCCCGCCTACCGTCGCGCCTACGAGAACCGGGTGCGGTTGCTGGAACAACTCACCGCCAACACACCGGATGAAACGCGGCTCCAGCAACTCGCCGACGACTATGGCAGCCTTGCGCAACTGATCCCCGAAGCGGAAGCGCCCTACCGGTACCGGCAGGGGGTGATCCTGGCGCGGCTGAACGACCGAACCGCAGCACGCGAGGCGTTCGACGCCGCGATCCGCGCCAGACCACAACACGTCGATGCGCTCTACGAACGCGCGCTGCTCCACTACGCTGGCGGCGATCTGAACGCAGCCCTGGCTGATCTCGACGTCGCGCTGCGGCTGAGCCCGCGCGCCGCCAACGCCTACTATGTGCGCGGGTTGATCCGCCACGCGCAGGGCGATACGCGCAGCGCCATTGCCGATTTCGGGCAGGCGCTGCTGCTTGAGCCCGCCTACCCCGAGGCGCTGATTGCGCGCGCCGCAGCATACGTGGAGCAGGGAAACGTGACCGCTGCGCAGGCAGACCTCAAGCGCCTTGATGATCTGCAGCTCGACCCGACACTCCAGCAGGCGCGCGCGGCGCTACACGCGCGCCTGGGCGCTCCCTAACCCCTATCGCTGATCGACCGGCACATAGTCGCGCCGCGGATGTCCGAGATAAATCTGGCGTGGGCGCGTAATCTTCTGCTCCGGGTCGTCGAGCATTTCGAGCCACTGCGCCAGCCATCCCGAAGCGCGCGGAATGGCGAACAGGAACGGGAAGTACTCGATCGGGAAACGCAGCGCCTGATAGATCAGCCCGCTGTAGAAGTCCACATTCGGATACAATTTGCGCGAGATGAAGTACTCATCCTCGAGCGCAATCCGTTCGAGTTCCATAGCGACATCGAGGAACGGGTTCGCCGTCGTTGCCTCGAACACCTCATGCGCAATCTGGCGAATAATCTTCGCGCGCGGGTCGTAGTTCTTGTACACCCGATGCCCGAACCCCATCAGGCGCGTCTCACCCTTCTTCACTCGCTCGATAAACGCTGGCACATTCTTTGGATGCCCGATCTGCTGCAACATGCGCAGCACCGCCTCATTCGCGCCGCCGTGCAACGGACCGTACAGCGCCGCCGCCGCTGCTGACAAGGCGCAGTAGGGGTCGGCGTGGCTCGAACCAACGCTGCGCATCACTGAAGTCGAACAGTTCTGCTCGTGGTCGGCGTGGAGAATGAAGAGGATATCCAGCGCCTTCGCCAGCACCGGATTGACTTCATAATCGCGCTGGTTCATGTAGTCCATCATGTAGAGCAGGTTGGCGGTGTAGCTGAGCGAGCTGTCGGGTTGATTGAACGGGCGCCCGATGCGGTGCCGGTATGCAAATGCGGCAATCGTTGGGATCATGCCCAGAATGCGCCAGATTTGCTTTTCACGAACGGCAGGATCGTGGATGTTCTTCGCTTCCGGGTAGAGTGTGGACATTGCGGCGACCGAACTGATCAGGATACCCATCGGATGGGCGTCGTAGCGAAACGCCTGAATCAGTTCGACCAGGCTGTTGTGGATGAAGCGGTGGCGGCTGATGCGATACTCCCACCATTCCAGGCGCTCTTTCGACGGCAACTCGCCGTACAGCAACAGATACGCGACTTCCAGGTAGGAACTCTTTTCAGCAAGTTGCTCGATGGGGTACCCGCGATACTCCAGAATGCCTTTGTCGCCATCGATGTACGTGATCCGGCTGACGCACGCCGCAGTATTCATAAATGCCGGATCGTAGGACATCAGGCCGAAATCGTCCAGACTGGCTTTGATCTGACGCAGATCGGTGGCGCGGATGGCGCCGCGTTCGATGGGAATCTCGTATGTCTTCCCGGTCCGGTTGTCAGTAATGGTGAGGGTGTTCTTCGTCATGGCAGTGCTCTTTCCTCATTGATTCAACCGGCGTACTCGTTGATCGATCCGGCGCCGGTTGTGAGCCGAACAGCGAGGTATAATCACTCGCCGGCAACTCCCAGACGCCTCGACGCTGAGGCGGAGTTGCACGCTCTTCGATCGACTGTATTGTACCAAACGTTGGTACATCCGGCACAGATTTCCGATCCGGCAGCCAAGACGTTGCACTGGTCTCTGTAATCAAACCTTAGCAGAACCTTAATATTCGGATAGCGCAATCCTAATATAACTACGATATCATACCTGCGTTCAGATGCACGTAATCTGCTTCATGCAACGCTGTCTGCACTTTTGCGAACTGACTGACTCGCTGCGCGAATGATTCTGGCGAGTCGCGCCATTCACTCGTCATGTATGACTACAGATGATCTTGAACTGCCTGACGTGTGTTGCCTGGAGCATCGCCTGTCATTCACAGGATGAAATAGCGTGTCTCTGAACAGGAAGGTCGAGTAGAAACAAGGAGATCAGAACTATGCGGCAACAGGTCATTCGGGTAATCTCGGCACTGGTTGCGCTGGTGATCGTTGCATCAGCGCTGGCGGTCGCTGCACCGACACAGGCGCAGACGCAGCCAACCGCCACCCCGCGCCCGCAGGTCACGCCAACGCGGCGTCCGCCTG
>DAOTWI010000802.1:0-4190 GCA_034436075.1 Roseiflexus sp. | reverse complement strand
GGCAGCGTAGTGCCCGGCAGCCCACGAACGTCCGCCTGCCCGCACGTCGCCGCGGATGATCGCCTGCCGGAGGTCGTCGGCGGTTGTGCCGGGGAAGAGGGTGTAGCCAAGCCCCACGGTCGAAAAGTGGTGCGCATCGCTTCCGCCGCAGGCAGGCAGACCGAGCATCGCAGCGACGGATGCAGCGCGCGCATTCATGCCCGGCAACGGCAGGCTGGCGTTGAACACCTCGACGCCATCAACGGGCCATGCCGGGTTGTCGCCGCCGCAGTAGCGGAGTAGATTTGCACCGAAAGAGGAGACCAGCCAGTCGAAGGGATGCGCAACAATACAGAGCGCGCCCTGCTCGTGAGCAGCGGCGATCGTTTCGGGCGCAGGCCGCCCTGGCGGGAGTGCGCGTTCGAGAAACAACACCAGCAGGTGACCATCGGCAGTGGAAACCTCTTCACCGACGATGACCTCAATATCAAAGCCGCGCGCCATGCGCCGCGCCTCGAGGGCGCCATCGATTGTGTCGTGATCGGTAATGGCGATCACGCGCAACCCGATATGTTCGGCATATTCGAGCACCTGCGCAACCGAGCTGTGCCCATCGCTGTATCGGGTATGAACGTGAATATCCGCCCTGCTCCAGATTGTCATGACCAGGCTCTCCTGAGCGCCAGCAGGCGCGGGCGCCAGCGCAATGCACGTCGATAATATCCCATCAGTTCGTCGAGCACCCGGGGCCAGGATCGCTGTTCAGCGGCAGCGCGCCCTGCCTGCCCATATGCGCGGCTCAGACCGGGATTTGCAATCAGTCTACTGACTGCGGTGCGCAAACCATACGCCGATCCTGGCGCAAAGAAGATGCCGGTTTCCTCGTCGCGCACCAGGTCGATGACGCCGCCAGCGCGCGCGGCGACAACCGGAAGACCTGACGCCATCGCCTCCTGAACCACCTGTCCGAACGTTTCGGTATCAGAAGGGAAGACGAACAGATCGGAACTGGCATACGCGACTGCCAGATCGTGCCCATTAAGAAAGCCGGTGAAGGTCACCGGCATGCCAGCGAACCGGCGTTCGATCTGCGGTCGCGCCGGTCCATCGCCGACCAGCGCCAGACGGACGCCCTCCATGTCGCGCAACGCTTCCGCCAGCAGATCGAGCCGTTTTTCGGCTGCCAGGCGCCCGACGTAGAGCAACACGCGTTCGTTGGCGTGCACTCCGATAGCAGCGCGCCACTCCTCGCACCGGTGCGCCGGGTGGAAACGGCCGGTATCGACGCCACGACCCCAGAGGCGCAGCCGTCGAAATCCACGCTTGCGCAAATCCGCCAGGATTGCCGAGGAGGGGCACAATGTCAGCGCACAGGCGTTGTGGATCCAGCGCAGGTAGGAATACGCCGCCTGGCGCAATGCCCCCAGCCCGTAGTGGACGCTGTATGCGGGCAGATCGGTGTGATACGTTGCGACCGCAGGGATACGCAATTGCCGTGCGGCAAAGCGCGCTGCCGGACCGAGAACCATCAATCCGGCGAGATGAATGAGATCGGGACGAAACTGCCGGAGCGCGGGCACAATGCCCGGTTGCGGCGGCGTAAAGCGGATGTCAGGGTAGAGCGGAAACGGAACGCCGCGCAGCGGAATGATCTGTGCGCCTGCATAGCTCGCCGGAGCGCCGTGTGGCGCAAACAGCAGCGCTTCGTGCCCTTCGTTCTGCAGATGTTCCAACAGGCGGCACAGGGTCGTGACGATGCCGTTGACATTGGGCAGAAACGTTTCGGTGATCAGTGCTATCCGCATTCCTGCGCTCCCGCATGTTTGCTTACCACACCATCCGTGACCATAGCACGCCTGGATTGCGCTTTGACTATGAAGGTGTTAACGGCGGGCTAAGAACAGGAAAAGAATGGGTTAGGAGTGAGGAGTGAGGAGTGAGGAGTGAGGGATTAGGGTTAGGAGTGAGGAGTGAGGAGTGAGGGATTAGGGGTTAGGAGTGAGGAGTGAGGGATTAACTTTCCTACCTTCAACCTTCAACCTTCAACCTTCAACCTTCAACCTTCAACCTTCAACCTTCAACCTCTCTCGCCTCGTGCCTTGCGCCTGGCGTCACCTTCCACCCCTCTCGCCTCTTGCCTCGCGCCTCGCGCCTCAGCGTGCAGCCAGCGCCGCCCGGCGACGAACAGCACAACGAGCAGGAAGAGCGCCAGGGCGATCTGCCAGGAGAGGGCGCGTCCCTGGATCAGTTCGCTGCCGATCAGGGTGTACGCCAGCATGCCGGGAATGATGCCAATAGCGTTGGCGAGCGCATACGACGGCAGCGGCATGCGCGCGATGCCTGCCAGATACCCGATGAAATCGAGCGACACAATCGGCGTCATTCTGGCGATCAGGACGATCCAGAAGCCACGTGCGGCGCCGATGCCGGTCAATCGCTGCCAGAGCAGCGTATCCTGCCAGCGCTGCGCCAGCACGCTGCCAGACCAGCGTCCCAGCGCACAGGTCGCCAGTCCGCCTGCCATGCCGCCGACCCAGGAGAGCAGCGTTCCCCACCAGACGCCATAGATCGCACCGTTGGCGGCGGCCACCAGGGAGCCGGGCAGTGGCGCCAGCACCGATTGCAGCACCATCAGCAGAATGCTGACCAGCGGCGTCCACAACCCGAAGTCGCGCAGGAGCGCGGCTGCCTCGTCGGGTGATGCGGCGCTGAACACCCGTTGGGCAGCGCCGCTTTGTCCGATAAACATCGCCAGGAGCACGAGCGCAAGAAGGCTACCGAGGAGCAGTACCCGGCGCGCCGAAACACGCAGTGGACTCATCGGCGTGTGGCGCTCCAGTATCCCCAATCGTGGCGCAGCAGGCGTTGTGGGAGCGGCACATGCATCCCCAGCGCAATCAGCGCGCACCGTGCAGTGCTGTGCAACAGTTTGCGCACCGCACCGCGCCGCAACCGGCGGTCGTCGAGTGAGTAGACGGCGAGATCGGCAGCGAACCGGATACGATAGCCGTGATAAGCAAGGCGCAGGAAGAGTTCGCTGTCTTCGTTGACCGGCAGATCGCACCGGAAACCGCCAATGGCTTTCAGTACGTCGCTCCTGACCGCCATGTTCGAGCCGGATGCCGCCGGGAAGCCAAGGGTATGCGCTATCCGCTGCCCGCCGGTAAAGACGGTGCTGTACCACCGGTAGGCTGAGGTGGCATATTTGGGACCATACACAGCGTCGGCGCTGGCGTGGCGTGCGAAGCGGTCGAAATAGCCAGGTGCAAAACGCACATCGGCATCGCTGAAGATCAACCAGTCGCCGCTGGCAGCGGCGGCGCCGATCTCGCGCGCTTCGGCAACGCCGGCAGGGGAGCGAATCACCCGGGTATTGTGCGGTCGTGTGCGCTCAATAAGTGCGGGAGTCTCATCGTCGCTGGCATCGACGACGATCAGTTCCACTGAAGCAGGGATGGCAGCGAGAAATCTGCCGATCAACACGGCTTCGTTGCGCGTCGGAATAACAATGCTCAGGAAGTCGAGCACAACACGCCTCGTGTGTTCAATAGTGAACGTTCGTCGTTGAACGTTCACCTTGCGGTCTCTTGCGCTTAACTCTACAAACGTTCCATCAAGCGCTCGTTAAGAACGGGTTATGTTTTGTCGCAGCAGATCGCGGATTTCAGTCAGGAGTTTCTCTTCCGTTGATGGTTCCGGTGGTGCAGGCGGAGGTTCGGGTTTCTTGATCAGACCGTTCAGTTTATTGATTGGCACGACGACAAAGAAGTAAATAGCCGCAGCGATGAGCAGAAAGTTGATAATCGCGGTAAGAAAGGCGCCGAGGCGTACCGCTCCAAAGACCAGAACGTTCGAGAAGTCCGGTTGCCCGACCAGCGTGGCGACGATCGCCATCAACACATCTTTGACCAGCGAGTCGACAACCGCACCGAATGCGGCGCCGATTACCACGCCAACTGCCAGATCGACCACGTTGCCGCGCATGATGAACTTCCTGAAGCCTTCGAACATACAAGGCTCTCCTTTCGCAAGGTATGCGCTGCACAAAGTTGCACAGCGTCAATGATCCGTCGCTCAGAATGTCGACGAGCAATGTGTAGTGCTCTGGCGTGCCAGGTTCGTGGGTAAACTGATACATGATGTGAACGCCTTCGATTATACCTTAAGTTTGACAGGACTTACGCGGTGGCGCATTTTCTGGCTTCGCCAGA
>DAOTWI010000801.1:0-2500 GCA_034436075.1 Roseiflexus sp. | reverse complement strand
CGCCAGCGGCAACGCCGTCGCCGCTGGCCGTCGGTGATCGCCGTCTGGCTATCGGGTGCTGGATCGCGTTCTTCGGGTTACTTGTCGCGCTGCCGCTGGCGCGCACGGTGTTCCCGTTCCATGTGCTTGAGGTGTTCGACAGTTTCTACCGCGCTGGCGCACTGGTCTTCGGCGGCGGGCACGTGGTTTTGCCATTGCTCCACGCCGGGGTCGTCCCGCCAGGGTGGGTGAGCGAGACGCAGTTCATCGCTGGCTACGGCATGGCGCAGGCTGTGCCCGGTCCGCTCTTCACGTTTGCGGCGTATCTGGGGGCTGTTCAGACGCCAACACCCAACGGTTGGGCAGGAGGAACGCTGGCGCTGCTGGCGATCTTTCTGCCTGCCTGGTTGCTGGTGATCGGCGCGCTCCCGTTTTGGAACTGGCTACGGAGCCGGGAAGCGGCGCAAGCGACGCTGCGCGGCGTCAATGCAGCGGTGGTTGGCATTCTTCTTGCCACCCTCTACACGCCGGTCATCACCAGTGCTATCATGATGCCGCTCGACGCCGCTCTCGCGCTGGGATGCTTCGGCATGCTCGTCGTGTGGAAATGGCCGCCATGGCTGGTCGTCGTTGTTGCGGGGGGGATTGGTTGGGCGGTGAGTGGGTGAGAGGTGAGAGGTGAGAGGTGAGAGGTGAGGGGTGAGAGGTGAGAGGTGAGGGGTGAGAGGTGAGGGGTAAGGGGTTACGAGAACTGAGAACCGGGAACCAATGCAGACACAGACACGCGATCACATCTTCACTGTTCACGGCATTGATTGCGCGCATTGCGCGCAGACTATCGAAATAAGCGTTGCGCGTCTCGATGGCGTCGAGGCGTGTGAACTGAACGCCGCTACCGGACGACTCCGCGTGCGTGGCGCCGTCGAACCCGATACAATCATCGCGTATGTGCGCTCAATGGGGTATGAGGCGGCGCTGTTCGAGGGCGCTGGCGCCGCGCCGGCAGTTTCTGGCGCACCAGAGTCGTTTGTGCAGTTTATGTGGCAACGCCTGGAAACACGCCTGGCGTTGATTGGCGCAGTGCTGATCGCTCCGGGTATTGTGCTGCACGAACTCCTTGGCTGGCGCGCCCTCTGGATTGACGCTCTGGCGTTCGCTGCGCTGGTTGCTGCTGGTTTGCCGATCGCGCGCAGCGCCTGGCGCTCGCTCATTGGCAGCCGCACTATTTCGATCAACGCCTTGATGACCATCGCTGCGGCTGGCGCCGTCATCATCGGCGCGCATGTCGAGGCGGCGTTGGTGATGGTGCTGTTTGCGATTGGCGAGGCAATCGAAGGGTTCACGGCATCCCGTGCGCGGGATGCCATTCGTTCGCTCATGACCCTTGCGCCCGAAACGGCGCTGCGCCTGCGCGACGGGCATGAGACGCGCGTGCCGGTTGCCGAACTGGCAGTCGGAGATGTAATTGTCGTGCGTCCGGGTGAACGGGTGCCCATGGATGGCACGGTGCGCAGCGGCGCGACGCATATCAATCAGGCGCCGATCACCGGCGAGAGCGTGCCGGTCGCCAAAACGCCGGGTGCGGAGGTGTACGCCGGGAGCATCAACGGCGAAGGCGCGATCGAGGTGATCGTCACGCATCCCGCGAGCGAGAACACGATCAGCCGCATGATCCGCCTGGTGCAGGAAGCGCAGGATCGCCGGGCGCCGGTGCAGCGTATGATCGACCGCTTTGCGGGTTGGTATACTCCTGCGGTGGTTGGCATTGCCGCGCTGACGGCCGCTGTTCCGCCGCTCCTGTTTGGCCAGCCATTCTGGAATCCGTCGCCGGACGAGACCGGCTGGTTCTACCGCAGTCTGGCGCTTCTGGTTGTGGCGTGCCCCTGCGCGCTGGTCATCAGCACGCCGGTCAGCGTGGTCAGTGCGTTGAGCGCAGCAGCACGCGCCGGAGTGTTGATCAAAGGCGGTGCGGCGCTCGAAGCGCTCGGCGGGATACGCGCCGTCGCATTCGACAAAACCGGCACACTGACGACCGGCAAACCAACCCTGGTGATGGTGCGTTCGGTCGATTGCCGCGAACCGGAACAGAGCGACTCCGCCGGGTGCGATGCCTGCAACACGCTGCTCGAACTCGCCTGTGCCGTCGAGCGGCGTTCCGAGCATCCGCTGGCGCACGCCATCGTCGATGCGGCGCGCGCACGGGGTCTCAATCGGAGTGCGTCGCCGGCAGCATCAGTCACGGCTCTGCCGGGGCACGGCATTATCGGCGAGGTCGAAGGGCGCACGGTGGTGATTGGCAGTCACCGGTACTTCGATGAAACAGCGCCTCACCCGCCCTCCTTCTGCAATCGCGCCTCCCAGGACGCCGGGGCTGGCCGGACGCCGCTGATGGTCAGCGTCGATGGGGTCTTTGCCGGTATGTTGAGCGTCGCCGACGCGGTGCGCCCCGAAAGCCGCGAGGCCGTCGCTCACCTTCGCCGGGCAGGAGTTGAGCGCATTATTATGCTGACCGGCGACCGCC
>DAOTWI010000800.1:0-1617 GCA_034436075.1 Roseiflexus sp. | reverse complement strand
CTCGCGCTACCAACCAATCACGATTCACGAATGGGACGCGCGCCGGTTGCCGCTCGACACCGGTTCGGTCACGGCGCTGGCGGTCAATCTGCCGTTTGGCGCACAAATGGGATCGGTCGAAGAGAACCGCACACTCTACCCGGCATTCCTGCGCGAAGCGGCGCGGGTGCTGCGCCCTGGTGCGCGGATCGTGGCGCTCAGCGGCGATGCGCGCACCCTGAACGACGTGCTGCGACGGAACAACCGGTTTGTTCGCCGTGAAACTTACCCGGTCCTCATCCTGGGCCGTCGTGCGACGGTAGTGGTGGCGGAGCGGGAGTAGATGCCTGTTGAACGTTGAGTCCGAGCGGTGCAGTCGTCTACGGCGTCACCCGCCCGATCATCGGAGCGGGAGTAGATGCCTGTTAAACGTTGAGTCCGAGGCGGTTGCACGGCGGGACCGATGGCGCATCGCGTCCTGGAGCCATACTCATCATTCTCCAAGGTTTGTCTGGAAGGTGTAGCATAACAGAACATGGATCGTGCGGTCCCGTAGCTTGAACTGGACGCTAATCTGTCGCTGAACCCCGCCAGGAGGCGCATTATGATCGTCAATCATATTCTCGCTGCTCACCCGGTAACGTTTGTGTTATAATCAATCTGTACTCTTGTGTACAAAGATTCGCCCCTCGCCTGACTGGAAACTCAACAAAAGCTGATCGTAGTGCGAAAGGAGATTGTCGCTTGCTCTAATCCTGCCATGTGCTGCCGTTAGCGTGTGACAAAATGTGCCCTCGATTGTATCCTCTGCACGCCATGAACGCCAATGGTTCACGCTGTCTGGCGTTCGCGGGCGCCGGATATTGAGCGAACCGGTACGTCTCTGTCTCCTCTACTGGCGCGCATCTGCATCTTGTCATCAGTATGTCCAAAACATTGTTCCGCCAGTTCGTCTTATTCTCGTCGTTCTTATTCGCCGTTGCCCGATGTTTTGGAGATTGCCACTATGCGCCAGCAGCGCTATCTCTCGCTCCCTGCGTCCGGTTTGCTGATTGCGCTCATTTCCCTCTTTCTCTTGTTGATCGTGGTGCGCTTGTATCCAGTGGCTCACCCGGATCCGATTCGCGCCGCCTGGCATCGTGCGATCAGCGCCGGCGCCTATCGGTTCAACGCTACGGTCACGATGATCGTTGACCCCGTCGCTTCGCCAGTCAATGCCGGTCGCCCGCCCGAACGCCACGAAATCTATCTGCAAGGCAACGCTCATTTGCCCGCCAAGACAACCGAACTGCGTTTGTGGTCGCAGGGCGGTAATGTGATGACCAGCGAGGGCAGTGTGACGCTGCGCATCGTTGCTGGGCGGACGTGGGTGCGCCAGGGTGAAGGTGAGTGGGAAGAGTATAGCGGACTTGGCGATCTCTTCGCGCCTGGCGGTGATGCGTTAGGTTATCTGGATGCGGTGCGCGATGTGCAAGTACTGGGTGCGCAGGAAGTGAGCGGGCGAACGGTGACGCGCTATGCCTTCCGGCTCGATGGCAGGGCGTTAGAGCGCTATCTGCGTGAAAGCCAGCAGGCGGCGTTGCGGCAGGCGAACCGGTTGCCGCCGGGGGTTGAGTTGCGTCCGGCGGATGAGTATCA
>DAOTWI010000799.1:0-1832 GCA_034436075.1 Roseiflexus sp. | reverse complement strand
ATCAGCCCTGGTTCCGCCGCTTTGATCTCCGCTGTGGCGAGCGCTCCCACGCACCGCTCATCGAGACCGGCGTCGGCGAGCGTCGTCTGAAGCGCATTGCGCAACTCTTCGACCGGCACGCCGCGCCGGCATCCGACGCCGACGACCAGGACCGGCGGCAGGTAGCGCACACTCTTCGCGCGCAGCGCTTCCCAGAGATCATCGATGCGGCGATGGGTCGCCAGCAGCGCCGCCGCAAACCGGGCATCCGTCAGATCGGCGGCATTGTCAACGAACGCAACGTTCGGACAGGGCGCCAGGAGGTCGTCCATCAACCAGCGGGCATCGGGCAGATCAGGGTCAACCCAGCATCCAAGCGGATCGCCGTTGACCAGGCGCGCCATCGCGTGGGTGAGCGCCGAGTCCTCGGAGATGCGCCACCCCTCGTCGCGCCCGATCAGGTCAAGCGCAGGCAGCCCCTGCGTGTCGCTGGCAGTGGTGATAACCGCCTGACCGCCGGTGAGTGCGGCAATCCGGCGCGCCAGGTCGTTCGCGCCCGCCTGGTGCCCGCCGATCAGCGGGATGACGAACCTGCCGGACTCATCGAGGCAGACGACCGCCGGATCGGTTGTTTTGCGGTTGAGGAGTGACGCAATCGTGCGCACGGCGATGCCGCTCGCCATGATCATCGCCAGCGCGCGGCTGCGCTCCCACCAATAACGCACTTCATCAGCCAACGAGGCGGTGTATGGCGTCGCAATGGTTCCTTCCCCGGCAAACTTCGCCGGTACGCGCGCAATGGCGTTCAATTCCGGCGCCAGGCGCTCTGCTAGGCGCGCACCGGCGCGGGTGACAGCAATGATCGTCATGCTCACGCCTGATCTCCGCTCTGTTCTCCACGGCGAAATCGGTGCGTATACGTGCGATTATACAGGCGACTCGTCGCCCGATCCGTTCGCTTCAGCGCCGGATCGAGCGCCGGGGTGACCAGGATGAGCGCCTGGCGCGTAAAGCCCGCCGCTTTGACCTGCGCCACGATATCACCGAGCGTTCCCTGGATGATTGTCTCATCGGGCCAGCTGACGCGGTGCAGCACGGCAACCGGTGTCTCGCTCGTGTACGCGCCGCCTGCCAGCAGTTCGTCCACCACACGCTGGATGCGGGTGATGCTCAGATAGATCGCCAGCGATGCGCCGTGCGCCGCCAGACGGTGCAGCTCCTCGCCGGGGGGCATCGACGTGCGCCCGGACGCGCGGGTGAATATGACCGTCTGCACCATTTCGGGAACCGTCAGTTCGACGCCGAGGCGGGCAGCCGCTGCGAATGCCGCCGTCACGCCCGGAACGATCTCGTAAGGAATGCCAAGCTCATCGAGCGCTGCCATCTGTTCGTGAATGGCGCCGTAGAGCGACGGATCGCCGCTGTGGAGCCGGGCGACGACCTGCCCGGCGTGCGCGGCGTCGCGCATCAGAGCGACGATCTGCTCCAGGTGCATCTCCGCAGTGCCGATCACGCGAGCATCGGCGCGTGCCCATGCAGCGGGCAACCCGTCGTCCACCAGGCTATCGGCGTAGAGGATCAGATCCGCCTGCGCCAGAATATCGCGTCCGCGCACCGTGATCAGGTCAGGCGCGCCGGGTCCCGCGCCGATGAAATAGACCGTTCCGGCAACAACCTGGTACGTCATAGAATCTCTCCAAGGCGAACAATCACCAATCCGCCACAACCACGTAGCGCCGTTGCATTGCAACGGCGCATTGCAACGGCGCATTGCAACGGCGCATTGCAACGGCGCATTGCAACGGCGCATCACCACGGCGCGTCGCCACGGCGCAATGCCACGGCGCGTCGCC
>DAOTWI010000798.1:0-2378 GCA_034436075.1 Roseiflexus sp. | reverse complement strand
TGCCGGGTCAGTAAGCATAGACCGACGGACCTCGTTATGGAGCGCGACCAGGAGTTCAAGAGGCGTACAAGGTAGAGGGTCTGGCAGTATCAGATCAGAGTGATGCATCGTCACCAAGGCGGCTGCTAAGGTTTGGCATTGCTCATCGTGTAACTGCATTGCCGACCCTCACCCTGTGGAGCATGTGTTGCTATCAATGGTCGTGGCTCAGGACGAGACCGTGAACTTGAATGAGTGTATGTTCGCAAGTAATGGACAGCGTATAGTTGCCAGCGGGAAGATCTTCAAATGTGAAGAAGCCTTCGCTATCGCTCAGTGTTTGAAAAGGCCGCCGCCGCCCTGCTCGTAGCAGCACTGGAAGATCCGGCACGCCCTCATCGTTGCGCAACACCTGGCCGGTCAAACGCCAATAATCACCCTGCGGCGGACCAAATGTTACTTCCACAATGAGATCTGCAGCCTGATACTGGCGGACGAAGGCGGTAGCACCGCTTCCGCGAACTCCCGAGGCGAACGAAGGGAGCAATCGTGCAAGAACTCGGTGTGGCCGAGGCTCAGGAGGTCGAGCGCGGCTAACGTCCTCCTGGCACATGGGGCAGGTTCGGACGTGGGCTGCGACACTTAGTTGTTCAGCGCCATCGAGCGTCCCAAGGAGATAGGCTGCTAACTGGTCAGGACTAGGACATGCCTCGTCAGTGAGGCTCATGAGGCTAAGACGCTCGAGAAGTGATCGTGTATCCATACAGACCTCTCATAGGCAAAGGATCAAATTGTGCTCCTTTCGCCCTTAAAGCCCGTCGAAGCTCCTTTCCCTCAGTCGCTTTGAAGCAGCGCCCTGCTCTCGCTGTCTTCGCTGAGGCGACGGAAGCAGCGCTCCAGAATATCGCTCACGTTCCGTTCCGTATACCTTCGGGAAGTTGAGGGATTAGCGTCCGTGAGTAGCCGTGCAATTTCCTTGGGTCTATACCCGAGACCATACCGGAGCCAAAAGATCCGATACTCCTCACTGTCACGAATGACCTCAGCGCACCGCTCGCGGAAACGCGTACGCACATGGGTTTCGAAGAGGTCAGTCGTCTCTGTTGTAGGTTCCTCACCAACACGCTCTGTGAGTTCCTGGAGCGATTCTTCCCGTGCCCGACGGTATTTGCGCCGACGATACTTTATCACCTCACTCACTGTTACCTGCTTAAGGTACGCGAGAGCCGCTGCGAGCGTATTAAACGCGAGGCCGTGATTTGCAGCTTGCCAAAAGTTACGCCAGACGTCTTGCACCAATTCGCTGCGCCAATGACTTGGTATGGCGGCACGGTTAATCTGAGCAAGAATGTAATCTGTATAGAGCAAGACAAGTTGCTCACGAGCAGCGTCGTCAGCGTAGGGCGTCGCTGTACCCGCATCTGCCTCAGCCGTGTTGCTCAGACGAAGCGCACGATGGAAAAGCTCGAGACAGTAACGGGGGGCGCTCGTTCCAGAATGCTGAAATCGCGCCGTCTCCCGCTTGCAGGCGGCGACAAGTTCAGTAAGAGTGATCTGCTGCAGCGCCTGCTTATCCATACAACCCGAATCTGCCTGTGAGGATCAGCGCGGAAGCCGACCTGCAAGGATGATGAGCTACAGGAAAGCAATCACATTTTAGCACGAATACAAAGTAAGCGGTAGCAGGATTTTCGCTATCGCCAGGGCGATTGCATCTTCTTGGTTGCGCTGAGGCGCGAGTTGGGGCATGATGCAGGAACACGCATTCGCATGGCTCCAGGAGGTGGCGCATGCCCCCAGTTCGAGAACGTGTCCTCGCGTCCTATTTCGCAACGGTGGACGACCCACGGATCGAGCGCACGAAGGCCCACAACGTGCTTGATATCATCATCATCACCATGTGCGCCGTGATCTGCGGCGCTGATGATTGGGTCAGCGTCGCGGAGTTCGGCGTCAGCAAACAGGCCTGGCTGCGGCAGTTTCTGGATGTGCCGAACGGCATCCCCTCCCACGATACGTTTGGACGGGTCTTTGCCTGCATCAACCCGGAACCGTTCCAACAGCGCTTGCTCCAATGGATCCAGGCCGTCCAGACGGTGCGTGCGGACGTGATGGCCATTGATGGCACGACGCATCGGGGCAGTCACGACCGCCCAAACGGGAAGGCCGCGCTGCATCTGATCAGCGCCTGGGCGGCGGAAAACCGCCTGGCGCCCAGGCCAGATCGCGGTCGATGACAAATCCAATGAGATGACCGCCATCCCGCAGGTGCTCGACCTGCTGGATCTGCGCGGCTGTACCGTGACCATCGATGCGCTGGGGTGTCAGACCGCGATCCATTCGGGACGGGCAGGGCCACGATGTGCTGGCGTTGAAAGTCAATCAGCCCACGTTGCATG
>DAOTWI010000797.1:0-12628 GCA_034436075.1 Roseiflexus sp. | reverse complement strand
GACCCGCCGGGTCGCCCTTGCTGGTTGGGGACGACCCACCGGGTCGCCTTTACGCTTCCGGCTCATCACCGAGGAAGGCATCATCGCTCTCGACTGGCGTCTCGCCGTCGAACCCCCCATCACTCTTGCCATCGTGATCGTCGCCGCCGATCAGCGCGCGGAGCCTGCGCCGCAGCGCCTCATCAACTTCGCGTTCAGTCCGCTCCTGTTCGACGACTGCCGTGGCGGCCGGGGCGACGTTCGCCAGTTCACCGATCATCTCCTCAGCCAGCTGGCGTCGCTTCTCGATCCCTGTGCCCGCCGGGATCAGCTTGCCGATGACGACATTCTCCTTGAGACCGCGCAGGTAGTCCACCTTGCCGGTGATCGCCGCTTCGGTCAGCACGCGGGTTGTTTCCTGGAACGATGCAGCCGCCAGGAAACTGTCGGTTGTGAGCGATGCCTTGGTAATGCCCAGCAACATGGTCGAGGCTGTTGCCGGTTCCCCCCCCTGGCTGATGATCTCAGCGTTCTTGCGCACGAACTCGGTCGAGTCGATCAGTTCGCCCGGCAGGTAATCCGTGTCGCCCGGCTCCTCGATCCGGACACGGCGCAGCATCTGGCGCACAATGACTTCGATGTGCTTGTCGTTGATATCAACGCCCTGTGAGCGATACACTTTCTGCGCCTCATTGACCAGGTAGCGCTGCACCGCTTCGCGCCCCTGAAGCGCCAGCAGTTCCTGCGGATCGGCGGACCCTTCCGTCAGGTGCTGCCCGGCGACGACGCGCGCCCCGTTCTCGATGCCTGGCGCCAGGCGCGCCGTATGCGGCGCAACCACCTCGCGCACCTCACGTTCTTCGTTGATCACGCTGATCCGCCCGGCGCCGATGCGCACGACGCCTGCGATACGCGCCACAATCGGCTCGCTGTCGAGATCAGCGCGGTTGCTCTGCGCCAGGACATCCCCCTCATTCACCTGCGCCCCGTCAGCCACCACCGGTTCGTAATGCGGCGGCAGTTCGTGGTCATCGGTGTAGAGGTCGGTTGAAACGACGCGAATCTTCCGTACCTCATCCTCGCGCACCAGTTCGACGATGCCGTCGATCTCCGCCAGGATCGCCTTGCCTTTTGGCGTGCGCGCCTCGAAGATTTCCTGCACGCGCGGCAAACCCTGAGTGATGTCGTCCGCCGACGCCACGCCGCCGGTGTGGAAGGTGCGCAGCGTCAACTGCGTACCCGGCTCGCCAATCGACTGCGCGGCGATGATGCCAACCGCCTCGCCGATATCGACCAGTTTGCCGGTAGCCAGGTTGCGCCCGTAGCACATGCGGCAGATGCCATAATCGGCTTTGCACGCGAGCGGCGAGCGCACGTACACCGCATCAATGCCGAGTTGCTTGCACTTGCGCGCCAGGCTTTCATCAATCTCGGCATTGCGTTCGGCAAGAATCTCGCCTGTATGCGGATCGACCAGCGGCGCCGCCAGCAGACGCCCAAGAATGCGCTGCTCAAAATCCTGCAATACCTCGCGGTCATCGGAGCGGTAAATCCACAACCCCTCGTCCGTCTCGCAATCATCGATCGTCACGATATTATCCTGCGCCACGTCGATCAGGCGGCGCGTCAGATACCCGGCGTCCGCCGTGCGCAGCGCCGTATCCGCCAGACCCTTGCGCCCGCCGTGGGTCGACACGAAGTATTCGAGCACCGACAGCCCTTCGCGGAAGTTGCTCTTGATCGGCAATTCGATGATTCGTCCGGTCGGGTCGGACATCAACCCGCGCATGCCAGCCATCTGGCTCAACTGATTGATATTACCGCGCGCTGCGGAATTGACCATCATCGCCACCGGACCGAACGGGTTCAGGTGCTGCTTGACCGCCTCGGTCGTCTGTTTGGTGGCGTTCTGCCAGATCTCGACAATTTCGCGGTAGCGTTCTTCTTCGGTGATCAGGCCGCGGCGGAACTGCCGTTCCACCTCGGTGACGCGCTTCTCCGCTTCGGCGAGAATCTCCTGCTTTTTCGGCGGGATTTCGATGTCATCCACGCCAATCGTCATACCGCCGCGCGTGGCATATTTGAAGCCAAGCGTCTTGATCCGGTCCGCCTGCCGTGCGGTCATTTCCGAACCGAAGTAACGCGCCAGATCGTCGCGCGGGCGGTCGCCGTACATCTCGCGAATCGTATTGAGATCGTCTTCCGTCAGATTGTTGAGGTTGGTGTAGTACTTGTAGCAATCGGCGATAATCTCGCGCAGACCCTTCTTGGCGACCAGACGGTTGCGGAAACGCAGCGGTTCGAGCAATTCATTGTTGAAAATGATCCGCCCGATCGTCGTTTCCAGCAGCATGCGCGGCGTACCCTGATCATCAGGGGTGAGGATGCGCGCCGGACGATCGCTCTCGCCGTGCAAAGCGCCGGTCATGCGCACAGAGATCGGCGCCTGAATATCGACCAGCCCCTTATCGTATGCCAGCAGCGCCTCATCGATCGAGGCGAACATCTTGCCGCTGCCCTTCGCGCCATCCTTGACCATCGTCAGATAGTAGCACCCAAGCACGATGTCCTGCGACGGAGTGATGATCGGATCGCCGGTGGCTGGCGACAGCAGGTTGTACTTGGAGAGCATGCGCATGCGCGCTTCTTCCTGCGCCTTGCGCGACAGCGGCACGTGCACCGCCATCTGGTCGCCGTCGAAGTCGGCGTTGAACGCCGCACAGACGAGCGGGTGCAACTGAATGGCGGACCCCTCGATCAGTTTGGCTTCGAACGCCTGAATCGAGAGGCGGTGCAGCGACGGCGCGCGGTTCAGCAGCACCAGATAATCCTTGATCACCTCTTCGAGCACGTCCCACACCTCAGGGCGCACACGCTCGACGATCCGCTTGGCGCTCTTGATATTATGCGCAGCGCCTTTCTCCACTAGGCGGCGCATCACGAACGGCTTGAACAGTTCGAGCGCCATCTTCTTCGGCAGACCGCACTGGTGCAGTTTGAGGTCTGGTCCGACCACAATCACCGAGCGACCGGAGTAATCGACGCGCTTGCCGAGCAGGTTCTGGCGGAAGCGCCCCTGTTTCCCTTTGAGCATATCGCTCAGGCTCTTCAGGCGATGCTTCCCCTTGCCGGAAACGGCGCGTCCGCGGCGGCCATTATCGATCAGCGCATCGACCGCTTCCTGGAGCATGCGCTTCTCATTGCGCACAATAATCTCCGGCGCATTGAGTTCCATGAGGCGCTTCAGGCGGTTGTTGCGGTTGATCACGCGCCGGTACAGGTCGTTGAGGTCGCTGGTGGCGAAGCGACCGCCGTCGAGTTGCACCATCGGGCGCAGGTCGGGCGGAATGACCGGCAGCACCGTCAGGATCATCCATTCGGGGCGGTTGCCGCTCTTGCGGAACGCCTCCACCACGCGCAGGCGCTTGGTCGCCTTCTTGCGACGCTGACCCTGCGTGGCATAGACTTCATTCTGCAATTCTTCCGCCAGTTTATCGAGATCAACGGTGCGCACGATCAGGTCGCGGATGGCGCCGGCGCCCATATCGGCGCGGAACACGCCGAAAGCAATCTCGCGGAGTGCGCGGTACTCCTGTTCGCTCAGGATGCGCTTCAGTTTGATCGAGTCGAGCTGTTCGAGGCGCTCCTTCTCCTCGCGCACCAACCGGTCGAGTTCGCTCTGCAAACGCTCCTGCAAGCGTTCGCGCTCCTGACTGGCTTCATACTCTTTGCGCTCGCGTTCGGCGCCAGTCAGTTGTTCAGCGTCTTCAAGGTCGCGCTGCTTGCGTTGTTCGAGCGTCTCCAGTTCCTGATCGAGCAATTCGTCCAGCGCATCGAGGGTCTTTTCGGCAATACTCTCCCCCTCTTCAACCAGCACCGTGCCGCGGAAGATAATATCCTCCTCAGCCGTTTCGCCCTGTTTCTCCTCGAGATCGGTGCGCAGGCGCTCCGCTTCGGCGCTGATCTCCTCGCGCAGCCGCCGATATTCCTCCTCGATGCGCCGCTGGGTCGAGAGTTGGGCGGTCTCCATACCGCCCAAATCCTGCGTCAGCTGCGTTGAGAGTTCAATCTGCCGGCTTTCGGCTTCCGCCTGAATGCGCTCGCGCTTTTCGCGATACTCCGCCTGAAGCGCCTCACGCCGCTGCGCCTTCGCCTCCTCATCGACGTGGACGATGATGTACGACGCGAAGTAGAGCACCCGCTCCAGATTGCGCGGCGAAATGTCGAGCAGCAGCCCAAGGCGGCTCGGCGTGCCCTTGACGAACCAGATATGCGACACCGGCGACGCCAGCGAAATATGCCCCATACGCTCGCGCCGCACTTTCGAGCGGGTCACCTCGACGCCGCACTTATCGCAGACGACGCCTTTGTAGCGCACGCGCTTATACTTGCCGCAGTAGCACTCCCAGTCCTTGGTCGGACCGAAGATGCGTTCGCAGAACAAACCGTCGCGTTCTGGCTTCAGCGTGCGATAGTTGATCGTCTCCGGCTTGGTGACCTCGCCGTGCGACCAACTCAGAATATCTTCCGGCGACGCGAGACTGATGCGAATAGCGCTGAAGTCGTTGATCTCAAGCATTGGTTTCTCCACGTCATGCGCCTGTTCTGGCAACACCAATCTCTCCCGCTGGCTTCACGCCAGCGGGAGGGTTCGTCCGGCAGGCGATTAGAATTCACCGCGTTCCATTCCCGACAGATTAATGCCATCAAGCGCCGCCAGGTCGCTGTCCACATCGTCGGTCAGTTCCACCGGCGTTTCATCGGCGCTCAGGACCTCGACCGACAGACCGAGGGACTGCAATTCTTTGATCAGCACCTTGAAGCTTTCCGGCACGCCAGCTTCCTGGATCGGCTCACCCTTCACAATCGCCTCATACGTCTTCACGCGCCCCACCACATCGTCCGACTTCACGGTGAGCATCTCCTGGAGCGTATAGGCGGCGCCATACGCCTCAAGCGCCCAGACTTCCATCTCGCCGAAGCGCTGACCGCCGAACTGCGCCTTGCCGCCAAGCGGCTGCTGCGTCACCAGGCTGTACGGTCCAGTCGAGCGTGCGTGAATCTTATCCTCCACCAGGTGCGCCAGTTTCATCATATAGATATACCCGACGGTCACCGGATGATCGAACGGCTCGCCGGTTCGCCCGTCGTAGAGCGTAATCTTGCCATCGGGCGGCAAATCGGCGCGGGTGAGCCATTCTTTGATCTCCGCCTCGCTGGCCCCATCGAAGACCGGGGTGGCGATACGGTAGCCGAGACGCGCCGCCGCCCACCCCAGATGCGTTTCGAGGATCTGCCCGATGTTCATACGGCTTGGCACGCCAATCGGGTTCAGAATAATATCGACGGGCGTACCATCCGGCAGGAACGGCATATCCTCAATCGGCAGGATGCGGCTGACCACCCCCTTGTTACCGTGGCGACCCGCCATCTTATCGCCTGCCGAAATCTTGCGTTTCTGGCAGAGCAGCACATCGACGCGCTGATTGACGCCGACCGGCAATTCGACATCGTCGTCGCGAGTGAAGACCTTCACATCGATCACCTTGCCGCGCACCCCGTTCGGCACGCGCAGCGACGAATCCTTGACCTCGCGCGCCTTTTCGCCGAAGATTGCGCGCAGCAGGCGCTCCTCCGCCGTCAGGTCGGTCTCGCCTTTCGGGGTGATCTTTCCCACCAGGATATCATTCGGCTGCACCTCGGCGCCGATGTAGATAATGCCGCGATCGTCGAGGTTGCGCAGGCTCTCCTGACCGACATTCGGAATATCGCGGGTGATCTCCTCGGGACCGAGTTTGGTGTCGCGCGCCTCGACTTCATACTTCTCGATATGGATCGAGGTGAAGATATCCTCGCGCACCAGGCGTTCCGACACCAGGATGGCGTCCTCAAAGTTGCCGCCTTCCCACGGCATGAACGCCACCAGCACATTCTGCCCGAGCGCCAGTTCGCCGTTATCAGTGCTGGAACTGTCGGCGATAATATCGCCTTTGCGGACGCGCTGCCCGCGCGAGACGCTCGGACGCTGATTGATGCAGGTATCCTGGTTCGAGCGCATAAACTTGCGCAGCGGATAGGGGTGCTCATTGCCGTCATCTTCGAGGATGATAATCTCATCGCCGGTTGCCGAGAGCACCACGCCATCAGCTTTGGCGACCACCACCTGACCGCTGTCGCGCGCCGCCACATACTCCATGCCGGTGCCGACGATCGGCGCGTCGGGGCGCAGGAGCGGCACCGCCTGGCGCTGCATATTCGACCCCATCAGCGCACGGTTGGCGTCGTCGTGCTCCAGAAAGGGGATCAGCGCCGTCGAGACGCTCACCACCTGCTTGGGCGACACGTCCATATAATCGACGCGCTCAATCGGCACATCATCGAAATCGCCCGCATCGCGCACCGACACGGTGCCTTCCAGGAAGCGGTTGTGCTCATCGAGGGGCGCATTCGCCTGCACAATGACGAACCGGTCTTCCTCATCAGCAGAGAGATAATCGACTTCCTGCGACACCACCGGGCGGATCTTGATTGTGCGCAGCGGTGTCTCGACAATCCGCTCCGCCAGGGCGCGGTTGATCTCCTGCCCGGCGCTGGCAATCATCTCGCCGGTCTTCGGATCGACGATATCCTCCCGCAGAATCTGCCCACGCAACAACGAAATCGCGATGCGGCGCGCCACCGCTGCATCAACGCGCGTACCGCGCACCGCGATCAACTCGCCGGTGCGCAGGTCGCGCACATCGCGCAGCAACAACCCCTGGCGCTCCCACTCGCTCGCGTTCGGCACATCGCGGTACACCTTACGATACGGCGTCTCCAGGAAGCCCATCTCATTGACCTGCGCATAGGTGGACATCGTCCCGATCAGACCAATGTTTGGTCCTTCCGGCGTCTCCACCGGGCAGATGCGCCCATAGTGCGAGTGGTGCACGTCGCGCACCTCGAAGCCAGCGCGGTCGCGGCTGAGGCCGCCGGGACCGAGGGCGGAGAGGCGGCGTTTATGGGTCAATTCTGCGAGCGGGTTGGTCTGATCCATAAACTGCGAGAGTTGCGCCCCTCCGAAGAACTCGCGCATCGCAGCCACCACCGGGCGAATATTGATCAGCGCGTTGGGCGTTGCGGTCTCCGGGTCCTGCAGCGACATACGCTCCTTGATGACGCGCTCCATTCGGAGCAGACCGACTCGGAACTGCTGCTGGATCAGTTCGCCGACGGTGCGTACGCGGCGGTTGCCGAGGTGATCAATATCATCGGCGCGCAGACCGGGGGTATCGTTGTTCAGTTGAATAATCCGCTCGACAATCTTGAAAATGTCGTCGGGCAGCAGCACGCGCACCTTCAGATCGGGCGCCTGGCTGCGCACTTCAAGGCGGGTATCCTTCTCCCACAGGTTCTTATTCAGTTTATAGCGCCCGACCCGCGACAGATCGTAGCGTCGCGGATTGAAGAGCAGCGCCTCGATCAGATTGCGCGCATTATCGAGCGTCGGCGGATCGCCGGGGCGCAGGCGCTTGTACAATTCCAGGAGCGCCTCTTTCGCGTGCCGCGCCGGGTCTTTATCGAGCGTCACGCGGATATACTGATGATCGCCGGTTTCCACGTGCGTAAACAATTCGAGCACATCTTCATCGCGCCCGCGCATATCGAGTTCGTTATCCGGCGCCCACTGCCCGCTGCCATCCGGGTTCGCCTTCCAGCCAAGGACGGCGCGCAGCAGGATCGTGACCGGAATCTTCCGCTTGCGATCAACCTTGACCGAAATGACATCACGCTTATTCGTCTCGAACTCGAGCCATGCGCCGCGACCCGGAATCAACTTTGCCGAGTGCAGGCTGCGCCCGGATGTGGGGTCTTTCTCTTCTTTGAAGTACACCCCTGGCGAACGGATCAACTGCGAGACCACCACACGCTCGGCGCCATTAATGACGAACGTGCCATTTTCCGTCATCAAGGGAAAATCGCCCAGGAAGATTTCACTCTCTTTCAACTCGCCGGTGCTCAGAATGCGCAACTGCACATTCACGCGAATCGGCGCCGAATAGGTGATCCCCCGTTCGCGGCACTCATGCTCTTTATAGCGCGGTTCCCCGAAATGGTAATCGAGGAAGCGCAGTTCCATATTTTTGCCGGTAAAATCGGTGATCGGCGAAATCTCATCGAACAGTTCGCGCAAGCCTTCACGACGGAACCATTCGAAACTGCTCAACTGCGTTTCGATCAGTTTGGGCAACTCGATAGCGTCTGTAATGCGCGCAAACGAGTAACGCTCGATCTTGCCGCGATGCAGGCTGTCGGCGCCAATATCATTCGGCATGATCAATGGCTGGAGCACAACACTTTCAGTCAACGGGGGCATTGGCACCTCGCTCTTGCTTGCCAGCCGCCAGAGAAGCGCTTGCCTCATCGTGAACGGGCGACGGCGGACACACAACCGCCCTGACGCTGAGGATCATCGATCACTGGCGCCTGATTGCCGGATCCAGATGGTTTTGGCAGCAAAAAACCGAAAACACAAACACAGACTCACGGCATTGTCTTCCTTGCAGGCAGAGACCGTGGGTTGTGTTCGTGCGTCTGATGGGTCTGATCGGGAGATGCGTCTGGGTAACGCATTGAATGCCGGTGAGTTCCTCCTTCGTCCGCTCCGGCGTTTGCAAATTGCGAAATACAATGATATCACGGCGGTAGCGGGGTGTCAAGGAATATTTCAAACTGATCAACACGGCGCGTTTTCTCAACCAGTTCATGGTTGGGTACGGGAACTATACCGAAGAGCGAGAGCAGTTGATTGGTCACCTGACGGTGGATGAGATTGTGGATGCGATTCAGCGCACCCGTTCTCGACAGGCGGACGTATGAGGTGCGCCGTAATGCGCCCGCCCTCTGGCGTTGATGAAGCGCCTTTGCGTGCGTTTCCTCGAAGGGGATGACGCCTCTTAGGCGTTGCGCGCCGCGCGCTGTTCGAGCCACAGATAACTGCCAGCCGCTGTGAGCGCCGCAACCACGAATGCCAGCATCAATCCGATACGCATGTGCATCTCTGCGCTTTGCTCCGCGCGCAATCGCGCCGCGCGCAGGTCGGCGGTCGGCAATCCTTCGATGCCATTGCGCAGCGCCGCCGCCGCCGAACGGAGCAGTTCCTGATGCTCGACAAAGAGCAACGCCCCGGAAATGCCGCGCGCTACGATGAAGACGAGCAGCCCTGCTGCAAGAGCGAATATCAGGCTCAATGCCACGCGACGCAGCCAGGCGATGGGTGGCGTAAGACGGAGAGAAGGTCTCATAGAACCGTCAGGCGCAGGCTTCAACACGCTGATCCAGCGCCCGCCGCGCGCTGCGGCGGCACGCACCCAGCGCGTGCTGATGGGCGCTGGCTTCGAGAAACTCAGCCGATCATCAACGATGCAGCGTCTTCAACGGCAACGACGTGCTGGCAGGCGCTGGCTTCGACAGGCTCAGCCAGCGCCCACGACGTCTACGGCGCCTACCCGGGCGCGCCGTCGGTTGCGCTACCGGTCAGGACCTCGTACACCACCCGGTGAACGATGGCGCGAAAGCGCCCCCAGTCGCGCCAGTTGCCGCTAATCTCGGCATCCCACCGATCCGGCGCTGCTTCCAGCGTTGCCGCCAGTGCGGGCAATTCGCTCACGTCGATGGCGCGAAATGCGCTGATCCGTTCATGCGGGTCGCGTGATCCGAGTTCGCCGCCGCACTCATCGAGCAGAAAGGCGAAGGTGGCGAATGGGTGCGGTTGGTACTCAACGACCGCCAGGAAACGCCGGATGGCGGTTTGCAGTCCGGTTTCCTCCTCGACTTCGCGGTGCAGCGCCGCTTCGACCGTCTCGCCATGCGCCACGCCGCCGGTCAGCAACCGGAAGCACCCGGCGGGGTAGAACGTCTTGATCGCCGTAAGCAGGCGCCCATTGCGTCGCCGCACGACCATGCACACTTCGCCGTAGCGGTCGGATTGGGTGAGTGGATCGAAGGGATTGCCGTCGAGCGTTGCGGTTATGCGCCGCGGAGCGCCGTAGCGCGCCGCAAGCGCAGCAATCTCGGTTTCAACGTCGGGTGCAAGCGGCATGGTTCACGTTGTTGCAGTGACCGGCATCCCAAGCTGGCGACGCCGCTCATCTGCCAGGCGCCGTTTTTCCGCGAGCATCTCGTCGGTGATGTACTCATCGAACGAACGCAGACCGGCAAGCTGAAGCCCATGTTTCTTCATCAGGCGATACATCTCCTTGACCTTCTCGATGTCGATATTCCGGCCCAGGGTGTAATCGCCGTACATGTGCTCCATCGTCAGCAGCGCCGTCTCGGAGAGGCAGGCGTATGCCGTGCCCGGCGGCAATCCGATATCGAAGCCAAAATCGGGTTCGCCAGGCAGCAAGATTTCGCCCGACTCGATCACCAGCACATCGGGGCGGCGGGCGGCGTCCTCTTTCTTGACGTCGGGCGGGCGCGCCACATCGCACACGACGGCGCCGGGCTTGAGTTTATCGACATTGATCACCCGGCCGCTCAGGGCTGATGTGGTAGTGACGATCAGATCACATTCCGCCAGATACGCATCGGCGCTGGTCGCCGCCGTCACCCGCGCGCCAGGCGTCTCCGCCTCGATCTGCTTCTTGAGCGCCAGCAAACGTTCAACCCGCGGCGCGACCAGCACCACATCGCCAATCGCCTGCGCCAGCAGACGGGCGCAGACCGAGCCAATCGAGCCGGTTGCGCCGACGACCATCGCCTTGCCGCGCGTCAGGTCAGTTGCCCCCATCTTGATGACCGCCTGCTTGGCGGCTTCGAGCGTCGCCGCCACCGTCAGCGAGTTGCCTGACGTGATGCCGATGTCGCTCTTCTGCGCGACGGTGATGCCCGCATCGCCGACGACCGAGGTGAACGCGCCAAGCCCCATGATTTTCGCGCCCATGCGCTCCGCCATGCGGGCGCATTTGATCAGACGGCGATAGGTGAACGCGGTGTCGTGGCGCATCAACTCGCGCGGCGTCGCTCCCAGGGTGAAGAGCAAGCCCTCGATCTCCTCACCGGTCGCCTGTGAGCGGATGCCGCGCATCTTCGCAATATACATCGGCGGGAAATGCGCCGCCACCCGCTCGACCAGGCGCTCCGGCAGGTAGCGTGTGAAGCGGAAACGCGGGTGATTGGCGATATACTTCGGCGACAGCGGATGGATGACGAACGCGAAGCGCGGCTTCTCCGCCGCGTCGCTCAAGGTTATCACCTCTGGTCCCCATTCCGCCTCATCGATGAAATTGATAATGTCGCCTTCGGTCGGGGTCGGACCCGATTCCAGGATCGCCACGACGATGGCTTCGAGCACATCGGCGGAAACGAAGGGGCGACGCATCTGATCGGCGCTTTCCAGGCGCGGCGAGAGGGTGACGAGCGTGCGCACGCCGCGCGCGCGCAGGTCTTCGATCTCTTCCGGCGACGGGTCGTCGGTGACGATGACCTTGTTCTTCAGGTCGTGCGGGGCGAAGCGCCGGATATAGGCGAAATCGCCAGCGATCACGTCCGCCCAGGCGAAGTGCTTCTCGGCGCGCGCGTCGTGCCCTTCGCTGCCGAGCGCCACCGGGTGGAGGACGCGATAGGGCAGCAACGCCGCGATCGGCAGCGTGGTTGCGGCATACATGTCGAGTTGCGGGATGGAACGCGGCAGCGGCAGGAACGGCAAGCCGCTGTGAACGACTGGATCGGCGAAGCGCAATTCTGCATCATACTGCGCCAGCGCCTGCGCCAGCGCATACCGGTCGATGCCGCTCGTCACCAGGATGCGGCGGTAGTTGAACATGCCGCGCTGCGCCTGATTCGCCTGCTGGATGCACCAGCGGTCGAGAGTCTGCTTGATCAGATTGCCAGCGACGACCGGCGTACGGCGCGCCTCGCGCGCAATCGTGAGCGCCTCATGGTGCGGGTAGCGCGCCGCGCCGACGTGGAACACCGGCGTCAGCCCTCCCAGCCCGATAGCGTCCACTTTGCCGTCGAAGTCGCGCACCAGCGACGCAGCCAGTGCCGTATCACCATTTGTGCCAATGCGCCGCACTTCAATCTGTTGTCCCAGGACGGTTGCAACGAACTGATAATCGCGTCGTGCCGAACCAAGACTGATGCTCACAATCCGTTTCATGCGCGTCCCCTTTGTCGCTGATGATCGTTCTGGCGTTCAGAAAAGCGGGCGGAGTGCTACGGTTCAGTATACCACTACTTCAATGTTCTGGTTCTGACGCCAGCGCCTTTCTATGAACGCACACAAAGGCGCAGAGACGCGGAGGTTTGGCGTGAGCGCCCGTCTCGCTATGGTTGCGCACAATGGGCGCCAGCTATGCGCCTGGCGTTGGCTGAGCCTGTCGAAGCCAGCGCCAGGCGCGCACGACAGGCGGTACGTGGTTCACGAATGGTGAGAACAGCGCGCATCCGCGCGAATCCGTCTCCATCCGTCCGTATCTGTGTGCATCCGTGTCCCATAGGCGCCAGGGGCGAATTCTGTTGATCGCGCTGCGAGACGCGCGCTAAAACGGCTCCGGCGGGCGCACGCGCCACAGGAGCGCCGCCAGCCAGATGCTGGCGGTCACCCAGAAGACATACGCGCCCGCAACCAGCGCCGTGATACGCCCCGCCCTTCCTCGTCGCCAGA
>DAOTWI010000796.1:0-7249 GCA_034436075.1 Roseiflexus sp. | reverse complement strand
CTGCCGAAGAACCCCTACACCCCGCCGCATTCCTGGCTCACGGTCGGCAAGTACGGCGGCGTGCTGAAGAAGACCTACAACAACAACTGGGGTATCACCGGCTTCATCCACGAGATGCAGTACGGCTCCTCGCCGCTGCGCTGGCTCAAGGACGGTCTGGCGATCGGTCCGGGCTTCGTTGAGAGCTGGGAGTCGAATGCCGACGCGAGCAAGTGGACGTTCAAGATCCGCGAAGGGATCAAGTGGAGCGACGGACAGCCGTTCACCACGAAAGACATTCTGTACTGGTGGGAGTACACGGTTGGCGGCAATGGCAAGGAGAAGGAGTATCCCGCCGGTCTTAAGCCGATCAACAGCCCGCCCGACGAGGCTCGCTCCGGCACCGGCACCCTGATGACCGTTAATGCACCGGACGACTATACCTTCGAGATGGTGTTCGACGCGCCGGCGCCGCTGACGGCGGACCGTCTGGCGATGTGGGTCAATATGTTCATCGGTCCCGCCTGGGTGATGCCGCGCCACTACATGGAGCAGTTTAACCCGGTGCTCAGCCCCGACAAGTACAAAGACTGGGAAGAGCATCAGCGCAAGTTCAACCACAACAACCCCGACTGCCCACGCCTGACCGGCTGGAAACTCGATATCTTCGAGGAAGGCGTCCGCGCCGTCTGGTCGCGCAACCCCTACTACTGGGTCGTCGATAAGGAAGGCAACCAGCTGCCGTACATCGACCAGATTATCGTGACGGCGGTCAAGGACAAGGAGATCGAGAAGCTGGCGTACACCGAGGGACGCGCCGATCATGCGCACTTCCACGGGCAGGGTCTGGCGGATGTGCAGTCGCTGCGCGATGCGGAAGCCAAGAGTGGCCTCGAAGTGCGTTTCTGGGACTCCGGTTCGGGTACCGGCTCGCTCTACTTCTTCAATATGGACTTCAAAGACCCGAAGATGCGCGCTGTGTTCCGTGATCCGAAGTTCCGCCAGGCGCTGTCGCATGCCTATAACCGCGCCGATGTGCAGAAAGCGGTCTACTTCGGTCTTGGCGAGCTGACGACCGGCACCTTCAGCCCCAAGGCGATCGAGTACAACGTCAACGACCAGGGCAAGCAGGTGTACGCCGCCTGGCGCGATAGCTACGTCAAGTATGATCCGGCGCTGGCTGAGAAAATCCTTGATGAAGCAGGCTACAAGAAGGGTCCCGACGGCAAGCGCACGATGCCGGACGGCAGCCCGCTGCAGATCCAGATCACCTATGGCGCCGATCAGGCGCCTGGCGGCGAGCACCTGTCGAAGAACGAGCGCCTGGCGCGCGACTGGCAGGCGATCGGTCTCGATGCTGTGCTGACGCCAGTTCCTGGCGAGGGCGCCGACGAGAAGTGGCGCGCTGGCGAATTGCCGATGAAGACCACCTGGGAGGTCGGCGACGGTCCCAACCACCTGGTCTTCCCCTCCTGGCTCGTGGCGGACGAGACCGAGCGCTGGGCGCCGCTGCACGGTCGTGGATATACGGTGCGGGGCACGGCAGCGGAGAAGGAAGAACTGGACAAGAATCCGTGGGACCGCAACCCGCCGCGCATTAATCGCGGCGAGCCGGACTATATGCCAGCGATTGGCAAACTCCACGAACTGTTCGACAAGAGCAAGGTCGAGCCGGATGCGATGAAGCGCCATCAGCTCGTGTGGGATATGATCAAAGTCCACATCGAGGAAGGTCCGTTCTTCACCGGGACGATTGCTAACCCGCCGCGCATCATCCTGGTCAAGAAGGGCCTGCTGAACGTGCCGACCCGCGACGACCTGTTGAAGGAAGGGTTGGGCGGCTTCGTCAACCCGTGGATCATCCCGTCGCCGGCTGTGTATGACCCGGAGACCTGGTACTGGGATAACCCTGAGGCGCATACGGCATAGCGTGGATCGTGAACCTCGCGCAGGCTGCAAACCTGCGCGAGGTTTACCAAGCAAGTGAGGCGAAGATGCTCAACTTCATTGCCCGACGCCTGGTCAACATGTTCTTTCTATTGATCGTCGTTTCCTTCGTGGGTTTCTGGATCATTCAGTTGCCGCCAGGATCGATCCTCGATGTGCAGATCCAGCGTCTGCGGATGCAAGGCGGTAACCTTCCTGAGTCGATGATCCAGGCGTTGCGTGAGCGCTATGGCGTTGATGATCCATTCTACATCCAGTACTGGAAATGGATTTCGCGTTCGCTACAGGGTGATTTTGGCACCTCCTTCGAGACTGACCAGAAAGTTGCAGAGCGCATCTATAACCGGTTAGGGATTTCGTTTGGATTGTCGTTGACGGCGCTCCTCTTTACCTGGCTGGTGGCAATCCCGATTGGCGTGTACTCTGCAACGCATCGCTACTCCTGGCCCGATTACCTTATTACCTTTGTTCAATTTCTGGGTCTTTCGATTCCTGGCTTCCTGCTGGCGCTGGTGTTGCTCATCACCGCGTCGCGTCTGTGGGATCAACCAATCGGCGGTCTCTTCTCGCCGCAGTATGCCGATGCGCCCTGGAGCCTCGCCAAACTGTGGGACTTCATTCGCCACGTCTGGATCGCAATCGTGGTGCTGGCAATTGGGGCGACGGCTGGCCTGACCCGCGTTATGCGCGCCAATCTGCTCGATGTGCTGAATATGCAGTATATCCAGACGGCGCGCGCGAAAGGGTTGAAGGAGTCGACCGTCATCTGGAAGCATGCGGTGCGCAACGCCATCCACCCGCTGGTCATGTCGCTTGGGACGCTGTTGCCGGCGCTGGTGGTCGGTGAGACGCTGATTGCGATCATTCTGAGCCTGCCAACGATTGGTCCCCTCTACCTCGACGCGCTTCGCTCGCAGGACATGTATCTGGCAGGAACAATCCTCGTGATGCTGTCGGCGTTGCTGCTGGTTGGCAACCTCATTGCCGACCTGCTGCTCGCCTGGGTCGATCCGCGTGTTCGCCTCGAATAGACTGTGGGAACGTTCCCCGGACACAGAGAGTTCGGGAGAGACTCCCAGAGTCCTGGGATCGGCGGCGGTGTGGAGCGTACCGATCGGAAGAGACGCTATACCGCCGGTTGGCGGGGCGTAAAAGCGTTGAACGATGTGAGAAGGATAGCGTTATGGCAACAGCCGCAGGTGAACTGCCCAAAGTAGCAAAAGGCAAAAAGCAGGAAGACGTCGGCCAGATTCCGCAGTGGAAACTGATGGTGCGGCGCTTCAGCCAGAGTAAACTCTCGGTCGGCGCACTGGTCGTGCTGGGAATCATGTACACGATCATGATCCTTTCCGACTTCATCGCGCCGTATCCGCACGATGTGCTCGACTCGAGCAATGCATTCGCGCCACCGACGCAGATTGTCTGGAGTCCGGAAGGTCTGGGCATTTACGGGTTGAAACAGGAACTGGACATGGAGCGGTTCCAGTGGATTTACACGCCCGATCCGAGCGTGATCTATCCGATCCGATTCTTCGTCCAGGGGCACGAATATTTGTTTCTGGGTTTGTTCCCGTCGCGGCTGCACCTGTTTGGCGTTGAGGCGCCGCCTGATGCGAATGCCAGAATCTTTCTCTGGGGCGCCGATCGGGAAGGGCGCGATCTCTTCTCGCGTGTGTTGAAAGGGTCGCAGGTCTCGCTCACGCTTGGCTTCTTCGGCGTCTTCCTGTTTGTCGTCATCGGTTCGATCGTCGGGACGGCGTCGGGATACTTTGGCGGCGCGCTCGATAACCTGATCCAGCGCCTGATCGAGCTGATCCGGTCGTTTCCCGATCTGCCGCTCTATATGGCGCTGGCTGCGGCGGTGCCGCTCAATGTGCCGATCACCGTGCGCTATTTCATGATTACGGTGGTGATTGCCGTGATCGGGTGGACCGGTCTGGCGCGCGAGGTGCGCGGGAAGGTGCTGGCATTCCGCAGCGCGGATTATACCGCTGCCGCCATTGCTGCTGGCGCGTCGCACTGGCATGTCATCACCCATCATCTGATCCCCAATGCGATGAGCCACATTGTGGTGGTCGGCATGCTGGCGATCCCCGGCGCCATTGGTCTGGAGACGGCGCTGAGTTTCCTGGGCCTGGGCATTCTGCCGCCTGCCGTCAGTTGGGGCATTCTGCTCCGCGATGCGCAGACGGTGCAGGCGGTGGTAACCTATCCCTGGCTGCTCATTCCAGTGGCTCTGCTGATCATTACGGTGCTGGCGTTCAATCTGCTTGGCGATGGCGTGCGTGATGCGGTTGATCCGTATGCGTAATGATTGAGAAATCCGCTGTTTGCTTTCCGCCCGGCGGCTGATGAACATTCACAAGATAATCTGGCATTCGCCTTGCGCCCGGCGACTGAAGCCACGGGCTACGGGCGCCAAGCCCGCCTGCGCGGGCTGCACCGGCGATACCGGATTATTGGCTCAAACGCCATAAGCCGTGGGCTACGGAATGCGAAGCCTGCCTGCGCAGGCTCGTGCAGGTGATACCGGATATCTGGCAACACTTCTAGGGAGAAGCATCCTGAACATTAAGCAATCTTGCACCCGTTAGCAGGTGGCGTGGGCTTCGACAGGCTCAGCCCACGCCAGTCGCTCCACAGGTGCATGCTCGATTGCCCGGAGTCTGGTTGATCTTCCTATCGAGGTTGAAGACAACTGCAAGGAGCTTTTCAATGACGAATGTAGCGACAGGGACGGGGGTGGCGACCGGCGCCCAGATTGTCAGCGAAGATGATGTCGTTCGCGTTGAGGATCTGCGGCTCAGCTTCTACACCTCGCTCGGCGTTGTTCGCGCGCTCAATGGCGTGTCGTTCAACATCCCGCGCGGCAAGGTGCTTGGCGTCGTCGGCGAGTCGGGGTGCGGCAAAAGCCAGACCGGGCTGTCGATCATGCAGTTGACCCCTGGACGGATCGAGGGCGGGCGCATCCTCTTCCGTGAGTTCAATACCAGCGAAGTGGTTGACATCACGAAACTCGAGAAAAATGGTCCAGAGATGCGCAAAATCCGTGGTAACCATATCTCGATGATCTTCCAGGAGCCGATGACCTCGCTTAACCCGTGCTACACGGTAGGAAATCAGATCGAGGAAGCCATTCTGCTGCACCAGACGCAGGATAAAGCCGAAGCGCGCCGCCGCGCCGTCGATATTTTGCGCAAGGTCGGTATGCCGAACCCGGAACGCATCGCCGATAGCTATCCGCATCAACTGTCCGGCGGGATGCGCCAGCGCGCAATGATCGCTATGGCGCTCTCCTGTACGCCAACCCTGCTGATCGCCGATGAGCCAACGACGGCGCTCGATGTGACGACCGAGGCGCAGATTCTCGACCTGATGCGCGATCTTCAGAATGAGATCGGCACCTCGATCATGTTCATTACCCACAATATGGGCGTGGTTGCGCAGATGTGCGATGAGGTTGCCGTGATGTACCTGGGGCGGATCATCGAACGCGCGGCTGTCGATGACATGTTCTACGACCCGAAGCATCCGTATACAATCTCGCTGCTGCGCTCGATCCCGCGCCTCGGCATCGCACGCGGTCAGAAACTTGAGTCGATCAAGGGGACGGTGCCCGACCCGTATTCGACTGTGCCCGGCTGCCCGTTCCATCCGCGCTGTCCGGCGGCTATCCCCGGTCTGTGCGATACGGTGATGCCGGAGGAGATTTTTGTTGCCGGATCGCGCACGCATACGGTTCGCTGTCATCTGTACACGTAGAGGAGCGCTATGGATACCGCACAGAAGAATGGCAGATCAGACGAGATTTTGCTCGAAGTCCGCGGGCTGAAGAAGCATTTCCCAATCCAGAGCGGTTTCCTCCGGCGCGTGACCGGGTATGTCAAAGCCGTCGATGGCATCGATTTCTATATCAAGAAGGGCGAGACCCTTGGACTCGTCGGTGAGTCGGGGTGTGGCAAGAGCACAACCGGGCGCACGATTCTCCGCCTCCTCGATCCGACGGCGGGCGAGGTCATCTTCGATGACCCAAATATTGGCAAGGTGGACCTGGCAAAACTCAGCCGCGATCAACTCAAGCGGGTGCGCCCGAATATGCAGATCATCTTCCAGGACCCCTTCTCGTCGCTGAATCCGCGTCTGACGGTCGGGCAGATCGTCGGCGAGCCGCTTGCCATCCAGAAGGTCGCTTCTGGTCAGGCGCTCAAGGATCGCGTCGCTGAATTGCTCCAGGAAGTTGGCATCCGCCCTGAGAACATGACGCGCTATCCGCACGCCTTCTCCGGCGGGCAGCGGCAGCGTATCGGCATTGCGCGCGCCCTGGCGCTCAACCCAAAACTGATCGTCTGCGACGAGCCGGTGTCGGCGCTTGATGTGTCGATCCAGGCGCAGGTGCTCAATCTCCTCGAAGATTTGCAGGAGAAGTACGACCTGACCTATCTCTTCGTCGCGCACGATCTGAGCGTCGTCGAGCACATTTCAGACCGCGTGGCGGTGATGTATGTCGGGTACATCGTCGAAATGGCGAGCACCGAGGATCTCTATTACCACCCCAAACATCCGTACACCGAGGCGCTGCTTGCCGCCATTCCGAAGCCCGACCCGCGCAAGCGCACGCGACCGATCAAACTCCCCGGCGACGTGCCCAGTCCGGCGAATCCGCCGTCCGGGTGCTACTTCCATCCGCGCTGCCGTTATGCCGAGGAGATCTGCAAGGTCGAGCGGCCGCCGCTGCGCGACATTGGCGGCGAGCACTGGGTCGCCTGTCACTTCGCCGAAAAGCTGCAATTGCAGGGTGTGACGCGCCTGAACGAAATCCCGCTCATCGAGCTTCCCAGGCGCCAGGCGCCCGTGCCGGCGACGACAACGGCGACGACGGCGACAACGTAGATCGCGCACCCTCACTCTCAAGGGTAGCGTTTTTCAGGAGCACGGTGCGTTTTCTGCGCCTCGAAGCCTTTTTCTTCCTCACCTCCCTGCCCCCCTCTCCAGTTCTGACGGAGAGGGGGATTTGAGTCGTTCTGATGCCTGAAACGGGCAATTCAACTTTCTCATCCCCAACCCCTTCTCCAGCATCCCCCCTGCGGAAGATTGGGGGAAGAAGGGGGAGGTGAGCCGTCATGATTCCCGAGATGAACACTACAACGACCAGTAATAAAAGCAATGAGCATCCACGTTATCATCAATGTGGAATCTGGTGTCTGCAAAGGATGATGCCATGGAGTCGCTCATCGCAATTGCTGCCGCGATTGCGGCGCTGCTGGTGGTTGCCGGGTTCGTTGTGGCGCTGGCGGCGATGCGGCCACGCAGGCGCGCCGTGACG
>DAOTWI010000795.1:0-1919 GCA_034436075.1 Roseiflexus sp. | reverse complement strand
CCGTCCGCGCAGGCGGACGGGCGGCCGCAGGCCCTTCAGGGGCGATTTCAATCGCTGGCAGCCGGAGCGTCGTGTCCTGACCCATCGCGCCGGCGCCCTTCCGGTGATTCATCGGTTGCGTGTGGCGATCCGCCGCGTCCTGATGCGTGATACCCTTCGTTGCGCTCAGAGCTGAAAAAGTCGGAAAGCGTCGTTTACTGACCAATAAGCCGCAGGCTCCTGCTGCGAAGCCCGCCTTCGCGGGCTAGACGTGGCGATACTGGATTAATTTCTCAAAAACCATCAACCGCCAGCCAGGGTATGCCGGTCTTACATCAAACCTGCCCCTGCTTGCGAAACTTCCGATTTCCCCGTATGATGAGCACTGTCAGACCGGGTATAGCAGCGAGCAGGTTCGTAAAGACTATTGCTAGCAGATTCGCAAGGAAGAATCTTCGCGCCTTTGCGCCTTCGTGTGAAAATATTGAGGCTCAACTGCTGTGACAGCTCAACCGAAGCGATTCTGGACAATCGAGGAATATCTCACATTCGAACGCCACAGCGACGTCAAACATGAGTACGTTGCAGGTGATGTGTTTGCAATGGATGGCGCCACTGCCACGCACAACATCATCGTTGCCAACATTATTGCCAGTTTGCATGCTCAAACTCGACAGCGCGACTGCACCGTGTTTCCCAGCGATATGCGCCTGAAAATCGTATCCTATACCAGTTATACGTACCCTGATGTGACGGTTGTTTGCGGCGAGATTCGCTACGAGGACGAAAACCAGGATACCCTTCTCAATCCCACGTTTATTGTTGAAGTGCTCTCTCCATCCACCGAGCAGCACGATCGCGGTCGAAAATCGCAGTACTATCGTTCTATTCCTTCACTGAGAGAATATATGCTTGTATCGCAGCATGAGACGCACATTGAACATTTTGTGCGCCATTCTGATTATCAATGGCTCTTTACTGAAACCTCCGACCTTCACGGTGCGGTGCATCTCCCCGCCATCGACTGCACCCTGGCGCTGGCAGATGTGTATGCCAGGGCGTTTCCTCGCCAATCGCCAGAGTAATCCATCGCCATGCCGCTCGTCGTCGAACTGAGCCTCATCCTGATTGTTGCGGCAGCATTGTGTTGCTATGTCGGATGGGGTGTGGCACGGTTGGCGCTGCCGCCGTTGCTGGCGCCGTTCCGCGCGCCGTTGACCCCGCTGATTGGCTATGTCGTTCTGCTCTGGAGCGGGTTCATGCTGGCAAGCCTGGCGTTGAACCTGCGCTGGACGCTGGCGGTCGTCCTGATTGGCGCAACGGCGCTGAATGCACTCGCCTGGCGTTCCGCAGGTCCGCCGCAACTGCTGGCGTGGCTGCGCGCCCAACCGGAGGCGCTGATCCCGCCACTGCTGGCGCTGCTGACCGGCATCCTGCCGCTGCTCAGTTACGGCTACCCGACGATTATCGGGCGCGGGTGGGATACTGAGTCCTACCTGCCAATGGTGCAGCATCTGATCGACTACCCCCTGCCGCGCATCCCGGACGCGCCGCAGAGTCTTCTGCGCGATCTGGTAGCGCATCCGCCGCGAATCGGGCTGACCCTTGGCTTTTCGGTGTTCCAGGGGATGGTCATGATCCTGAGCGGCGCCAGCGCGCTGGCGTCGTTTGCGCCGGTTATCGCGTTTATGCGCGCGCTCGCCGTGCTGACGGTGTATGTCTGGCTGCGCGCAACGATGGGATCGGGACGGGGTGCGGCATTCCTGGGCGCCGCGCTCACCGCGTTGACGTCGCTCATGCTCTGGATCGGCTATTTCAACTTCGGGATGCAGATGTCCGCCTGGTGTCTGCTGGCGCTGGCGCTCACCGTCGGGTTGGCAGCGGTCGACGATCTGGCGCAGCGCCGCCTGGCGGCGTGGCGTGTGGCGCTGCTGGCTGCA
>DAOTWI010000794.1:0-2396 GCA_034436075.1 Roseiflexus sp. | reverse complement strand
CTGACGGTCGCCGATGCGCTAGCGGGCAACGGCGCCAGCGAACGCCTCGCCGAAAACGGTGCGCAGGAGACGCTGCAACCGGGCGATACGCTGCGCGAGGCGCTCATTCGCGTCCTGCGCGCTGGCGGGCAGGCGTTGCCGGTGGTTGCCAACGGTCAGAACGTGGGAGAGATTTCGCCGGATACCATTGCCTCGGCGCTGACGCGCACAACTCATGCGCTACCTGATTGACAATCTGCCGTATGTGCTGAGCCTGGCAGGGCAGCACCTGCTGATGTCGGGCATGAGCCTTGTGATTGCACTGGCGATCGCGCTGCCGGTCGGAATCCTCTGTGCGCGCGTGGCGCGGCTGCGCAACCTGGTGCTGGGGGTGCTGGGCATCATCTACACCATTCCAAGCCTCTCGCTCTTTGTGCTCCTCATTCCGTTCACCGGTCTGGGTCTGCGCCCGGCAGTGATCGCCCTGGTCGCGTATGCGCAACTGGTGCTGGTGCGGAACGTGGTTGTCGGGCTGACGGGCATCGACCCGGCGATCGTGGAGGCGGCGCGCGGCATGGGGATGACGGCGCTGCAACGGCTGTGGCGGGTGGAACTGCCGCTGGCGCTGCCGATCATTCTGGCGGGAGTGCGCGTGGCGACCCTCTCGATCATCGCTATTGGGACGATTGCAGCATTCATCAACGCCGGAGGGTTGGGGCTGTTGTTGTTCGACGGAGTGCGCAGCAGCAACCCGGAAAAGATCATCGCTGGCGCCGTCGCGGTCAGTGCGCTGGCAATCGGAGCGAATGGCGCGCTGTGGATGATCGAACAGCGCACGGCGCGGGCGATGCGTGGGGTTGGGGGTTAGGCGAACGAGCCGAACTCCACATCATCCCGGAGCGTCTCACCCAACTCCAGCGCCATCCGCTTGCCAGCCTGCCATTCGCTGGCAAACGCCGCCCGGCCGATCTGCGCGTGCGTCCGGGTCCGTGCCTGCTCGAAGACCACCTGATCCTCCGGCGATAATGCGCTGAGGTCATCGTTCAGCAACACCGCGGCGGCGCCGAGCAGCCGGGTTGCACGGCGCGGATCGTCGCTCGCCGATGCAATCCCGGCGATGCTGGCGAGGCAGAGGGCGATTCCGCGCCGGTCGCCCAGGCGCCAGAAGAGTGCAAAGCTCTCGCGGAAGTATGCGGCCGCCTGCGTATCGTTCTGCAGCCGGGATATCCGCCCTAGCAGACGGAGCCGGTGCGCCGCCGACCAGCTATCGCCGACCTGGTGGAAGAGCGATACCGCCTGCTGGAGCCAGATCCGCGCGCTGGCTTCGTCGCCTCCGCGCAGCGCAAGATCGCCCATAAAGCCCAACAGGTAGCTCAGCGTCCAGTTGTCGCCCGTCGCTTGCAGCAACCGAATGGTCTCTGGAAACAGCGCCTCGGCTTCCGCGAAGTCGCCCAGCTCGCTCACGTTGATCGCCAGACAGAAGAGGGCTGCGCCAAGTTGCTGTTCATCACCCACGCGCTGGCAGAGCGCGACGTTTTCCTGTTGTAGCGCGCGGGCTGTTGCGTGATCGCCCCGCGCCACCGCACGCAGAGTCTCCGTATGGAGCGCGTCGTTCAGCCCGCGCCAGTCGCCCGATGCGCGCCAGAACGCCAGGTCTTCGGACGGCAGGGCGGCAAGCAGCGCCTGATCGTTGAACAACATCCCCAATGACCATGCCATCTTCAGCACGCGCGCCTGCACCCGGCGCAGCGGGAGCGGCAACGACCGGGCATCGGCAAGCGCCAGCGCCCGGCAGGTCCACTCCCGCCCCTCGCTCGCATACCCGCGCCGCAGCCAGAACTCGCCGAGTGCGGCAGTCAGCCGCAACATTATCTCGGTTTCAGCATGTTCCAGCGCCCAGTTCAATGCTACGCGGAGTTCATCATGCTCCTGATCGATGCGATTCAACCACGCGATCTGCATCGGGCCAAACAACTGCGCCGCAGCCTCCTCAGCCAGCGCCAGGTAATACGTTGCGTGGCGCTGCCGCATTGTGTCGAACTGTCCGCTTGCAATCAACCGCTCGATCGCGTACTCGCGGATAGTCCGCAGCAGAGTAAAACGCGGCTCCGGCGTGCGATCCGGAGGATCTTCCCCGTTCCGGTCGGCTATAGCGGAGGTTCTCCAGGGAGCGTGCGACACCAGGCTGTGATCGAGCAGCGCCAGCAGATGTTCCAGCACCTGAGGCGGCGCGACTTCTGGGGGATGCGATGCGGACGCGACGCCGTCGCCGGCGCAGATCGCCTCGACCGCGGCGATGGTAAAGCGACCGGCAAAAACTCCCAGCCTTGCCAGCAGTTGCTGCTCCTCCTCGCCAAGCAGCCGGCAGCTCCAGTCCAGCGCGCCGCGCAGGGTCTGCTGGTGCGGCGGCGCATCAC